>DAIESF010000406.1 GCA_027346425.1 Gemmatimonadota bacterium
TCAAACTAATGGGTAAGTGGCTCGAGGCAATGGATGAGATGCTGTGATTACAGCCCTTATACATAGCGGTTTGAATAAAGGTGATATCAGTAAATCAACTAACCAGCAAGTAACAGTAATTCCATAATGCCCCATTAGTTGTGGTTTTATTAAGAAGGAGAATGTTAACCTGCCAGATTCAACGCGTAGCACAAACATTCCTGGCTTCAGCCTCACCCGGCAAAACGCGGAGCTTAGAGAACCGCTTCTTCACGCCCTCGGCAAGGTGGTTGGCGAGGGCGGATTCATTCTCGGTGAGAACGTGCAGGCCCTGGAAGCCGAGACGGCCGCCTACTGCGGCGCGAAGTACGCCGTCGGCGTGGCCAGCGGCAGCGACGCCCTGTACCTCGCCCTGCTAGCTTGCGGGGTCGGACCGGGGGACGAGGTGATCACCACCCCGTTCACCTTCTTCGCCACGGCTGGAACGATCCACAACGTGGGCGCCATCCCGGTCTTCGTGGACATCGAGCCGCGGACCTTCAATATCGACCCCAAGGCTGCCGCTGCGGCCGTCGGGAGCAAGAGCAAGGCGGTGGTCCCGGTCGACCTCTTCGGGCAGATGGCCCCCATCGAGGAGATCCGGCGACTGATTCCATCGCTCCCGATCATCGAGGATGCCGCCCAGTCTATCGGTGCCTCTCGTCAGATCGGCGGCACGCGGGTCATGGCCGGCGAAGCGGCCACCATCGGGACCTTCTCGTTCTTCCCCTCGAAGAACCTCGGCGGGTACGGCGACGGCGGGATGATGGTGACCCAGGACGAGGCGCTGGCCATGCGCCTTAAGCGCCTGCGGGTCCATGGTGGGGCCAAGCAGTATTTCCACGACGAGGTCGGCTACAACTCCCGTCTCGACGCGCTGCAGGCGGCGGTCCTGGTGGCCAAGCTCCCGCACCTGTCGCATTGGAGCGCCGGTCGGCGGGCCAACGCCGCCTACTACGATTCGGCCTTCGCCGACGTTCCGGAAGTCCAGACCCCGTACCTCGACCCGGCCAACGAGTCGATCTTCAACCAGTACACGATCCGGGTGCAGCGCCGGGACGCGCTACAGGGCTATCTGAAGGAGAAGGGAATAGGGTCGGCCGTCTACTATCCCCTCCCGCTCCACCTCCAGCCCTGCTTCCAGTATCTCGGCTACCGGGAGGGGCAATGCCCAGAGTCGGAGAAGGCGGCCACGGAGGTCCTCTCCCTCCCGGTCTTCCCGGAATTGACGAGCGCGCAGCTGGATGAAGTGATCGGCACGGTTCGTGCCTTCTACGGGCGCTGAGCGTCCCTATAGGGATTGCGCACCCCCATCAAAACGACACCATGGGCATGAAGGAACAGCTTCTTTCCCGGATTGAGGACCGCTCGGCGGTCATCGGGATCGTAGGACTCGGCTATGTGGGCCTTCCCTTGGCGATGGAATTCGCCAAGGCGGGGTTCCGCGTCATCGGCTATGACATTTCCAAGCGGACCTGCGACGGCCTGATGAAGGGGCAGTCCCACATCCAGGACGTCCCCTCGGCCGAGGTCGCCGAGCAGGTCAAGGCGGGGCGGTTCGTCGCCACCGACGAGGAGGGGCGGCTGAAGGAATGCGACGCCATCTCCATCGCCGTACCGACGCCGCTCTCCAAGACCCGCGACCCCGACATGAGCTTCGTGCAGGCCGCCACCGAGGCGATCGCCCGCAACTGCCATCCAGGGATGCTGGTCGTTCTGGAGAGCACGACGTATCCGGGGACGACGCGCGAGGTGATGCAGCCGCGCATCGAAGCACAGGGTCTCAAGGTCGGGAAGGACGTCTTCCTGGCGTTCAGCCCCGAGCGCGTGGACCCGGGGAACCCGAAATGGCACACGAAGAACACGCCGAAGGTGGTCGGTGGCGTGACGCCGGAGTGCGTCGAGGTCGCCAGCGCGCTCTACGGCTCGTGCATCGACACGGTCGTTCCGGTGTCGAGCGCCGAGGCGGCGGAGCTGGTGAAGCTCCTCGAGAACACCTTCCGCGCCGTGAACATCGGGCTCGTCAACGAGATGGCGATCGTGTGCGACAAGCTCGGCGTGAATGTGTGGGAGGTGATCGACGCGGCGGCGACGAAGCCGTTCGGCTTCATGAAGTTCACGCCGGGGCCGGGAATTGGCGGGCACTGCATCCCGCTCGACCCGCACTACCTCGCGTGGAAGATGCGCACGCTGAACTACAAGACGCGCTTCATCGACCTGGCGAGCGAGATCAACTCCGAAATGCCGGAGTACGTCGTGCGCAAGGTGGCATGGGCGCTCAACCAGGACCGCAAGGCGGTCAACGGATCGCGCATCCTCATGCTCGGCATCGCGTACAAGAAGGACATCGATGACATGCGCGAGAGCCCGGCGTTCGACGTCATGCGGCTGCTCGAGGAGCGAGGGGCGATCGTGGACTACCACGACCCGCACGTCCCGCGATTCAAGGAACACGCGCACGAGCGAGCCGGGGTGCCGCTCACCCGCCAGGTGCTCGAGGCAGCCGACGCCGTGGTGATCATCACCGATCACACGAACGTCGACTACCAGTTCGTGGTCGATCATGCCGGTCTGGTGATCGATACGCGCAACTCGACGGCAAAGCTCACTCCGGCGAAGGCGCGGATCGTCCCGCTCTCCAAGCTGAGCGACGGGATCCCGGAGAGCGAGCTGGCGCACCTGTAGGTTGTCGGACGGGAGACGGGAGACGGGAGACGGGAGACGGGAGTTCGGGGGCGAGCGTGCCACGGTCACGCGCGACGGCCTCGGACCTGATCTCCCGTCTTGCGTGGGGGGCGTGAACTTCTTGAACTCGAGGGTCGCTTGAAGATTACCGTAGTGGGGTCGGGATACGTCGGTCTGGTGGTCGGGGCCTGTCTCGCCGAGACGGGGAACGACGTGATCTGCGCCGACGTCGATGCCGCCAAGGTCGAGGCGCTCAAGCAAGACGTCATCCCGATCTACGAGCCCGGGCTCGAACAACTCGTCGAGCGCAACCAGAAGCAGGGTCGCCTTGAGTTCACCACCGACGTCGCCGGAGCGATCGCGCGCGCCGAGGTCGTTTTCATTGCGGTGGGGACGCCGCCGGACGAGGACGGATCTGCCGACCTGCGTCACGTGCTGGCGGTGGCAGAGCAGATCGGGCGTCACATGACGCGCGAGATCGTGGTCGTCACCAAGTCCACGGTCCCGGTTGGGACGGCGGCCAAGGTGCAACGCGCGGTCGCGGCGCATGCGCGCTATCCGTTCCACATGTGTTCCAACCCGGAGTTCCTGAAGGAAGGGGCAGCGGTCGAGGATTTCCTCAAGCCCGATCGCGTCGTGCTGGGGGTCGAGAGCGACCATGCCCGGAGTGTGATGGCCGAGCTCTATGCCCCGTTCGTGCGCACCGGCAAGCCGATCATCTTCATGGACATCGCGTCGGCGGAGATGACCAAGTACGCGGCCAACGCGATGCTCGCCACGCGCATCTCGTTCATGAACGAGGTGGCGAACCTGTGCGAACGGGTGGGCGCCGACGTCGATCTCGTGCGCAAGGGGATCGGGTCCGATTCGCGCATCGGCCAGTCGTTTCTCTTTCCGGGGCCCGGGTACGGCGGTTCCTGTTTCCCGAAGGACGTGAAGGCGCTGGTCCGTACGGCGCGCGACGTCGGGGCGTCGCTGCGTGTCCTGGAGTCGGTGGAGGAGGCAAACGAGCGACAGAAGGAGCGCCTGTTCGAGAAGCTGCACGCCGCCCTTGGGGGCGAGGCGGCCGGAGCGCGCATCGCCCTGTGGGGGCTGGCCTTCAAGCCGAACACCGACGACATGCGTGAGGCGCCGGCTCTCGTCCTCATCGAGCAGCTGCTGGCGGCGGGGGCCACCGTTACCGCGCACGATCCGGCGGCGATGGACGAGGC
Source organism: Gemmatimonadota bacterium (assembly GCA_027346425.1). Taxonomy (GTDB): domain Bacteria; phylum Gemmatimonadota; class Gemmatimonadetes; order Gemmatimonadales; family Gemmatimonadaceae; genus SCN-70-22. The sequence goes on from DAIESF010000406.1 coordinate 3,915, forward strand.
GCGACGCCGGCTCGGGGACCGGATTGCCTTCGCCGAGTCGAACTACGATGCCCTCCTCGAGGCCGACGCCCTCGTCGTGGTGACCGACTGGAACGAGTACCGGCACCCAGACTTCGCGCGCATCAAGAACTCGCTGCGCCGGCCGATCGTGATCGACGGACGCAACCTCTATGATCCTGCCAAGATGGTCGCCCTCGGCTTCACGTACGATTCCATCGGCCGGACTCGCTGATGCGCGTCCTCATCACGGGAGCCGCGGGCTTCCTCGGGTCGCACCTCACCGACCGATTCCTGCGCGATGGGCACCAGGTCGTGGGGCTCGACAACTTCATCACCGGGAACCCCGAGAACATTGCGCACCTGATGGGGCACGAACGCTTCGAGTTCGTGCAGCACAACATCTCGACGTACACGTATGTCTCGGGGCCGCTCGATGGCGTCCTGCACTTCGCCTCGCCGGCGAGCCCCATCGACTACCTCGAGCACCCGATCGCCACCCTGAAGGTGGGCGCGTTAGGCACGCACAACGCGCTGGGGCTGGCCAAGGCGAAGGGGGCGCGGTTCTTCCTGGCGTCGACCTCCGAGGTGTACGGCGACCCGCTCGTCCATCCGCAGCCGGAGAGCTACTGGGGGAACGTGAACCCGATCGGGCCGCGCGGCGTGTACGACGAGGCCAAGCGATTCGCCGAGGCGATGACGATGGCGTATCACCGCGCGCACTCCGTCGACACGCGCATCGTCCGCATCTTCAACACCTACGGTCCGCGAATGCGTCCCCACGACGGGCGCGTGGTCTCCAACTTCATTGTGCAGGCGCTGCAGGGCGAGCCACTCACCCTCTACGGCGACGGGAGCCAGACACGCTCGTTCTGCTACGTTGACGATGAGGTCGAGGGGATCTACCGCCTGTTCATGCACGGCGACGCGCAGCCGACGAACATCGGCAACCCGCACGAATTCACCGTGCGGCAGCTGGCGGAGATCGTCCTCGAGCTGACCGGGTCGTCATCGTCCCTCGCGTTCAAGGCGCTCCCCGAGGACGACCCGAAGGTCCGGCGCCCCGACATCACGCGTGCGCGGACGATGCTCGGGTGGGAGCCGCAGGTGGCGCTCCGCGACGGGGTCGGCCGCACGATCGAGTACTTCCGAGGCGTGCTGAAGGGGTAGGGCCCCCCGCGCCGCTCTCCCCAGTGGGAGCGTCCATGGGGTGAACACCCGAGGCGAGCCCGCCTAGGGGCGCTCCCGGGGGGCGCCGGGGGCGCGCTGACGGCTTTGCGGCGCACCGTCTCCAGATATCGTGGCGGCGCATTATCTTACCCGGCTCCGCGCGCACCGGCCGGTCGGCCGTCGTCGCGAACCGAACGCCATTCGCCGGGTACCCAACCCGCTATGCACTTTTCCCGCACCTTCCGCCTCGGCTTCACCGTCTTGAGCGTTGCCGCCGTGTCGGCGTGCTCGGCCGGGTTCAAGCTGAGTCGCTATCCCACCAACGAGCGGCTCTTCGACGCGGCGCTCGGCGAGTACAAGAAGAAGAAGTGGGACCACGCGGTCACGGCGTTCGAGAAGCTGACCTTCGACCTTCCCGCCCGCGACACCCTCCTCCCCCTGGCCCACTGGTACCTGGCCAAGGCGCACGCGGGGCGGAATGAGCACCTGCTCGCCGCCCAGGCGTACAACCGCCTGGCCGAGTCCTTCGCCACGGATTCCCTGGCCGATGACGCCATGTTCGAGGCGGCGCGCGAGTACCAGAAGATGTGGCGCCGCCCGACCCTTGACGCCCAGTATGGCGAGCAGGCGCTGTCCGCGTACCAGTCGCTCCTCGGGCTCTACCCCGATACCGACCGGAAGGACGAGGCGACCAAGGCGATCGAGACGCTGCAGGAGTGGTTCGCCTCGAAGGACTTCGAGAGCGGGATGTACTACTTCCGCCGCAAGGCGTATGACTCGGCGATCATCTACTTCAAGGACGTGGTGAAGAACTTCCCGCAAACCGCGAAGTCGAAGGATGCCTACCTGCGCCTGGCCGCCTCGTACGACGCGATCCGCTACCGGGAGGACAAGCAGGAGGTCTGTGCGACCCTGTTCGAGCGGTATCCCTCGGACAAGGAGGTCACGCTCGCATGCGGTGCCCGTCCTGCCACGGTCACACAGAGCCCCAAGCCGGACAGCACGGTTCGTCGCGACTCACTCTGAGCGGTGAGAATCGGGCTCTTTGGCGGGACCTTCGACCCGCCGCACCACGGCCACCTGCTCGCCGCCTCCGACGCCTTCGAGGCGCTCGCGCTCGACCGGCTCGTCTGGATCCCGGCGGCCCAGCAACCGCTCAAGGTGGGGGCGCAGTCGGCCACGGCGGCCGACCGCCTGACGATGGTGCAGTTGGCGATCGCCGGGGATCCGCGCTTCGACGTGGATCCCATCGAAATCGAGCGGGCGGGGTTATCTTTCACGGTTGACACGCTCGAGGCCTTTTCCCGGGAGTATCCGGGGGATGAACTCGTCCTGCTGGTGGGCGCCGACGTCATGGCGACGTTCGGGAAGTGGCGCTCGCCCCGGCGTATCGTGGAACTGGCCCGGCTGGCGATCCTGCACCGGGCCGTGGATGGTGAGGCTGTCGAAAAGGCAGCAGTGTCTGGCGCCATCCGTGCTGTAACGGGCGGCGATCTTCCAGCCCCTGTTGTGCTGGACACGCGGCGAGTGGACATCTCGTCGACGGAAATCCGGGAGCGCGCGCTCGCTGGGCGCTCCCTTCATGGCTTTGTTCCCGATGCGGTGGCGCGCTACATCAGCGAGCGCGCCCTGTATCGATAGAGGCGGCGATGCTCAAGGGAATCCTCTCGAAGGTCTTCGGCACCCGGCACGAGCGCGAACGGAAGCGCATCCAGCCGATCGTAGACGAGATCAACGCGCACTACGAACGCCTGCAGTCGGTGTCGGAGGAGGAATTGCGCGGACAGACGGCGAAGTTCCGGCAGATTCTTGCCGAGCGCACCGAAGCGCTGGAGCGCCGCGTGGCCGAGCTCAAGCTGCTCAAGCACACGACGAAGGATCCCGCGGAGCGCGAGAAGATCGACCTCGAGCTGGGCGGTGGGGACGGGCGCGGCGGACTCGAGAAGGAGCTGCGTGACGAGATCGCGGAGGTGCTCGACGAGATCCTGCCCGAGGCGTTCGCCACGGTGCGCGAAGGGGCCCGCCGGCTGTGCGGTTCCACCGTCCAGGTGACGGGGCAGGAGCTCAAGTGGGACATGGTGCACTACGACGTGCAGCTGATGGGTGGCATCCAGCTGCACCTCGGGACGATCGCCGAAATGGCCACGGGCGAAGGAAAGACGCTCGTGGCCACGCTTCCGCTGTACCTCAACGCACTCCCCGGAAAGGGGGCGCACCTGGTGACGGTCAACTCGTACCTCGCCCGCCGCGACTCGCAGTGGATGGGGCACGTGTATACCTACCTCGGCCTCACCGTCGGCTGCCTCGATGACACCGAGCCCGGGACGCTCGACCGGCGTGCCGCGTACAACGCCGACATCACGTACGGCACCAACAACGAGTTCGGCTTCGACTACCTGCGCGACAACATGGTGGTCTCGCTCGACCAGCGGGTGCAACGCGGCCATTGGTTCGCCATCGTCGACGAAGTGGACTCCGTCCTCATCGACGAGGCGCGCACGCCGCTCATCATCTCCGGGCCGGTCGGGAACGAGAACGATCAGGCCTTCGGCGAGCACAACCAGTCGGTCCTCCGCATCTTCCGCCGCCAGACCGAGATCGTGAACGTCCTCGTGGGCGAGGCCGACCGGGCGATGGAGCAGGGGGACCGGGACGCGGCGGCGCTCGGCTACTTCAAGGCGCAGCTGGGGAGCCCGAAGAACAAGCGCTTGATGAAGGCGCTCAACGAGCAGGGGGTGAAGCAGCTGGTCCAGAAGATGGAACTGGACTACCTCGCCGACCGCAAGCTCCCGCCGGCCAAGCAGCAGTTCCGTGAACTCGAGAACGACCTCTTCTTCGTCCTCGACGAGAAGGGGCACACCGTGCACCTGACGGATCGCGGGATCGACGAGCTGAGCCCGGTCGACCACGACGAGTTCTCGCTCCCCGACATCTCCACCGAGATCCACCGGATCGACCGCGACACCGAGATGGCGCCGGCGGAGAAGCTGGAGGCGCGGCGCGCCATCGAGGCCGAGTACGCGATGAAGAGCGAGAAGCTCCACATCGTGCACCAACTCCTCCGCGCCCACGCGCTGTACGAGAAGGACGTCAACTACGTCGTGCAGGATGGGCAGGTGCTCATCGTCGACGAGTTCACCGGGCGCACCATGCCCGGGCGCCGCTGGTCGGAGGGGTTGCATCAGGCCGTCGAGGCCAAGGAAGGGGTGCAGGTGAAGGGGGAGACGCAGACCCTCGCCACCATCACCATCCAGAACTACTTCCGCATGTACGACAAACTCGGCGGCATGACCGGTACCGCCGAGACGGAAGAGACCGAGTTCCACCAGATCTACAGCCTCGAGGTCGCGGTCATCCCGACCAACCGCGATGTGGTGCGTGAAGACCGGCAGGACCTCATCTACAAGACGCGCCGTGAGAAGTTCAACGCGATCGTCGAGGAGACCCGGCGCCTGCACGAGCTCGGCTACCCGGTCCTCGTCGGTACGGTGAACGTCGAGGTGTCGGAGACGCTGTCGCGCATGTTCAAGCGCGCCGGGCTTCCGCACAACGTGCTCAACGCCAAGTACCATCAGCGCGAGGCCGAAATCGTTGCCGGCGCCGGTCAGAAGGGGGCGATCACGATCGCCACCAACATGGCGGGGCGCGGCACCGACATCAAACTCGGTGAAGGGGTCAAGGAGGCGAAGCCGTCCACGGTGAAGGACCCGGACGGGAAGGACATCGACGTCGAGGAGTGCGGCGGATTGCACATCATCGGCTCCGAGCGCCACGAGTCGCGCCGCATCGATCGTCAGCTGCGCGGGCGTTCGGGGCGCCAGGGCGACCCGGGGGCCTCGCAGTTCTTCCTCTCGCTGGAAGACGACCTGATGCGCCTCTTCCAGTC
>DAIESF010000415.1 GCA_027346425.1 Gemmatimonadota bacterium
CACCCCGATCTTCTCACGCAGCTGGTTGATGAAGACCACCGAGGTCCGCGACCGAGCGATGGCACCGGTGAGCTTGCGCAGCGCTTGCGACATGAGGCGCGCCTGCAGCCCGACGTGCGAATCGCCCATGTCCCCCTCGATTTCCGCCTTGGGGACGAGTGCGGCCACCGAGTCCACCACCACCACGTCCACCGCGCCAGAGCGCACGAGAATCTCGCAGATCTCGAGCGCCTGCTCGCCGGTGTCCGGCTGCGAGACGAGGAGATTCTCCACGTCCACGCCCAACTTCTTCGCGTACTCGACGTCGAGCGCGTGCTCCGCGTCGATGAACGCCGCCACACCACCCGCACGCTGCGCATTCGCCACCACGTGCAAGCAGAGCGTCGTCTTCCCGCTCGACTCCGGCCCGTAGATCTCGGTGATGCGGCCCCGGGGAATCCCACCGATGCCGATCGCCGCATCGAGGTTGATTGCCCCGGTCGGAATCGACTCGATGCGGACGCGATTCTCCGCGCCCATGCGCATGATCGACCCCTTGCCGCAGTTCTTCTCGATCTGCGAGATGGCCAGACTCAGTGCTTTCTTGCGATCGTCTTGCACTGCCGAAACCGCCATGATTCACCCAGTTGGTGAGTCGTTGAGGCACTGGCCACGCGGGCAATGTACCGGGTGGCGTGAACAATTCGATACCCCGAACAAACTACGAAAGTCCCCGCTTGCTTTCAAGCACGCGATGAAATCCCGAATGCGTTTTCCACATGGCGTACACGGACGCGACGGCCATCCATGATCACCCCGATCACGTCGAACCGGTAACTCTCCCCCGACCGCCCATGCCGGTCGATCCAGATGGTCGCCGAGCGCACTAACTCTCGGCGCTTCTTCCAGTTGACCGCCTCCAACGGCCCCCCGCACCACCCGCCCCGCCTCGCCTTCACCTCCACGAACGCGACCGTCCCCTCCCGCTCGGCGACCAGGTCGATGTCCCGGTGGCCATTCCGGAACCGCCGCTGCAACACGCGCCACCCGCGCGTGCGCAGCCACCGCTCCGCCACCGCCTCCCCCGCGAGGCCGAAGTCCTGTCGATCCGTCGTCACACCCCCATCGTACAGCCGTCGCGCATGATCTCCCGGATCATTTCGCTGCCGACGGGAGCATTCCCTTGCCACAGCACGCGCGGACCTCCCCACCCCCCGGGGTACGTGGCCACCCTCGTTAGGCATCGCACAGGCAAACGGGGGCGCGCCTGACGGCGCGCCCCCGGCATTCCCGCGAGAGTCACCAGACGTGACGCCTAGCCGCTGTCGGGGCCGGCGATGCGGTCCAGGTCCTCGAGCCCCACCAGGACGTCGCGTGCCTTCGACCCCTTCGAGGCCCCGAGCACCCCGGCCGCGTGCAGTTGGTCGATGATGCGCGCGGCGCGCCCGTACCCGATGTTCAGCCGCCGCTGCAGCAGCGAGGTCGAGCCAAGCTGGTGCTGGATGCAGGTCTCCGCCGCGCGACGGAAGAGCTGGTCGCGGTCCGACGCCCCGCCCTCGCCCCCCTCGTCACCATCCTCGTCATTCTCGCGCGCTTCCTGCGCCTTCACCTCGGCGATGATGTCGGGGCGCGCCAGCTCCTCGTCGGCGATCCCCTTGGACGCCATCGCGGCGCGGCGCGCGATCTTCCGTGCATCGAACCAGTGCATCAGCCGCTCGGTATCCTCGCCGGGAATAAAGGCCCCCTGCAGGCGCTGCGGCTCCGACTTTCCCGGCGGGATGAAGAGCATGTCGCCGTTCCCCAGCAACGACTCGGCCCCCATGCCGTCGATGATCGTGCGCGAATCCACCTGCGACGCCACCCGGAAGGCTATCCGGCTCGGGAAGTTCGCCTTGATGAGCCCCGTGATCACGTTCACGCTCGGCCGCTGCGTGGCGAGGATGAGGTGGATCCCGATGGCGCGTGCCTTCTGCGCGAGCATCGCCAGCGGCGTCTCCACCTCCCCCTGCACCGTCATCATCAGGTCGGCCAACTCGTCGATGACCACGACCACGTATGGAAGGATCCCCTCCGTGTACTCGCGGCGCTCGAAGGCAACCTCCGGACGCTTGGGCATCACCAGCGAGGCGCCGTCGAGCACCCGCTTGTTGAAGTCCTGGATGTTGCGCGCCCCGTTGGCCGCCAGGATCTCGTAACGCCGCTGCATCTCGATCACCGCCCACTTGAGCACGTAGGCCGCATCACGATTGTCCGTGATGACCTTGTGCAGGAGGTGCGGGAGGTCGTTGTACACCGACAGTTCGACCATCTTCGGGTCGACCATCAGGAACTGCAATGTCCTGGGCGTGTGTCGGTAGACGAGCGACGTGATGATTGTGTTCACGCAGACCGACTTCCCCGACCCCGTGGCGCCGGCGATGAGGAGGTGCGGCATCTTGGCCAGGTCGGCCACCACCACCTTCCCCTCGAGGTCCTTGCCTAACGCGATGGGGAGCGCCATCCGCGCCTGCGTGAACTCCCGCGCCTCGACCAGTTCGCGGAAGGCGACGATCTGCGGGACCGGGTTCGGGACCTCGACCCCCACCGCCCCGCGCCCCGGGATCGGCGCCACCACGCGGATGCTCGCCGCTCGCATGGCGAGCGCAAGGTCGTTGGCAAGGTTGGCGAACTGCCGCACCTTCACCCCAGGGGCCGGCTCGATCTCGTACTGCGTGACGACCGGCCCCGTGGTCTTCCCGACGAGCTCCCCGTCGACGCGGAAGGTTCGGAGCGCATCCATGAGCTTCTGCCCCATCACCTCGATTTCCTTCCTCCCTACATCGACATTGCCGGGAGGCGGGGCGGTGAGGAGCTCCGGCGAGGGGAGCTTCTCCTCGAGCGCATCCGCCTCCGGGATGATGAGCTGGGCCGGTGGTTCCGTCGCCTCGTCCACCGCCGGCGGAGCGGCCATGCCCTTCTCCTTCCCGCCCCGCTTCCCCTTGGAAGCGCTCACGGCGGCGTCACGCGCGCCGACCACTCTCCCGTCTCCCACCTCCCGTCTCCCGTCCTGCCGTTCGATCTCCGGCATCTCCTCGGGGGGCGGTTCCAGCAGCGACGCCAGGGTCGGGCTCGTGGTCACCGTTCCGGCGGTCGGCGACGGCCCCACGATCGCCCGCACCGGGTTCCAGCGCAGCGTCCACGCGGTGAGCGCGCTCCCCAGCAGCACGACCGCGAGCCAGGCCCCTCCGGTCCCCAGCATCGTGCGCAGGTAGAACGCGAGGAAGCCACCCCACAGCCCGGCGAGGGAGTTGAAGGCGTCCGGTTCCCGCGCGCCGAGGGCGAGCCCGACCCCGATCGGGAGCAGGACCGCCAAGCCGGCCAGGAAGAGCATCCACCGCCGATCGGTCTCCCACTGCATCCGCCCCAGGAGGCGAAGTCCGTGCACGAGGGGGACGAGTGGGATGAGCGCCGACGCCAGCGCGCCTAACGTGACGAGGAGCCCCGACTTCAGGCATGCGCCAACCGGGCCGAAGACGCCGCGCGCGGCGAGGCAGCCGCCGTCGGCGGGGAGCTCCTGCAGCAGGAGCGCCCCGGCAATGAAGAGGGCAACGACGATGAGAGCGATCCCGGTGATCTCGCGCCGGAGCGAAGTGCCCACGCTATCGCTCCCGGTCGGGGCCGAGCTTGGTGAGGTGGCGATCCTGGTACACCGGGACGACCGGATGGGCATCGAGCGCCCCGCACACCGCCAGGTCGTCGGCGAACCCTGCCTCGGCCAGCGTGCGTCCGTGCGACGAGTCCTCGAAGAGTCGCGCCAGGTCGTTCCCGTAACGCTTCTCCAGCTGCAACGACGCCTGGGCGCCGTCATTCAGCGCAACGTCGGCGAGGCCGCGGCGGATGGCACGCACGAAGCGTCCGGCGCAGACCGCGTCCTCGAGCGAGAAGTGTCGTTCACTCCCCGCGGCGAGAATGGCGATATCGCTCGTCGCGCGCGCCGCCGCCCGAACCATCGCGCTCACCACCGTGAAGTTCACGAATGCCCCCACGAGCACCTCGCGCGCGGGCTGTGCGGCGATCAGCGCCCCTGTCCCGTTGGTCGTGGTGAAGAGGATCGTCTTGCCGTCGACCACCTCACGCGTGTACTCGCGCGGCGAGTTCCCGAGGTCGAAGCCGGGGATCATCAGATTGCGTCGCTCCCCCGCCAGCTTGTAGTCCCCGCGTTCGAACGCCTTGGAGCGGGTGATCGCTTCTTCCGCACTCTCGAAGGGGATGACCGTGCGCGCCCCGTTGGCCAGGGCGACCGCGATGGTCGTGGAGGCCCGCAGCACATCGATCACCACCACCACCCGCCCCTGCACATCGGCGCTTGTCAGTCCATGAGCGCCGAAGAAGACATCCAGCCGCACTTAGCCCTGCTCCTTGAGAATCCCCGCGATCTCGCGTTCCATCCACTTGGTGTCCACCTTCCCCGCCCGGAACTCCGGGTGCATCATGACGCGGGCAAGGAACGGGGCGGTCGTCGTGACCCCCTCGATGATGAAGCTCTCCAGCGCCATGTGCATCCGGCAGAGCGCCTCCTCACGATCGCGCCCCTGCACGATCAGCTTGGCGAGCAGCGAGTCGTAATACGGAGGGACGGTGTAGCCGGCGTAGACGTGCGTATCGAGGCGCACCCCCGGCCCGCCGGGGGGATGGAACGCCGTGATGCGTCCCGGTGAAGGCTGGAAGGCGCGCGCCGGATCCTCGGCGTTCACCCGGCACTCGATCACGTGCCCGCGGAGCGGGGGGAGTTCGAGGACCGACAGCGGTTCGCCCGCCGCCACCCGGATCTGCTCCTTGACCAGGTCGATCCCCGTCAGCTGCTCGGTCACGGGATGCTCCACCTGGATACGGGTATTCATCTCCATGAAGAAGAATGATCCGTCCTCATCGAGGAGCATCTCGATGGTGCCGGCGCCGACATAGTCGATCGACTTCGCCCCGCGCACCGCCGCCTCCCCCATCACCGCGCGCAGCTCCGGCGTCATCGCCGGACTTGGCGCCTCTTCAATGAGCTTCTGGTGCCGGCGCTGCACGGAGCAGTCGCGCTCCCCAAGGTGGATGACGTTCCCGTGCTTGTCGCCTATGATCTGGAACTCGATGTGCCGCGGCTTGGTGAGGTACTTCTCGACGTAGACGTCGCCGTTGCCAAAGGCCGACAGAGCCTCGGAGCGCGCGAGCGAGAACGACCGAAGGAACTCGTCCGCATCCTTGGCAACGCGCATCCCCTTTCCGCCGCCGCCGGCGGCGGCCTTGATGATCACCGGGAAGCCGATCTCCCGGGCAAACTCCAGCGCCGCGTCCGGATCATCGATCGGCCCCGGCGTCCCCGGCACGATCGGAACGCCCACGTCCATCATCGCCTTGCGAGCCGCCGCCTTGTCACCCATCACACGGATCTGGTCGGCGGTGGGGCCGATGAAGGTGATGTTCGACGCGGCGCACGTCTCCGCGAACTCGGCGTTCTCGGCCAGGAATCCGTAGCCAGGATGGATCGCGTCGGCACCGGTAATCTCGGCGGCGGCGATGAGGCGGGGAATGCGGAGGTACGACTCCCGTGCGGGAGCGGGGCCGATGCACACGTCGTCATCGGCAAATCGCACGTGCAGGGATTCGCGGTCGGCCTCGGAATAGACGGCCACCGTCTGGATCCCCAACTCGCGACAGGCGCGAATCACGCGGAGCGCAATCTCTCCGCGGTTCGCGACGAGGACTTTCTTGAACATGATATTCTCGGGGCCCGGCGCGTGAACTACGCGGTCTCGTCGGTCTGGAATTCGTCCCAGGAGGTATCGCTCGATCCCGCGACGCCCTGCACCCGCAGGGCCAGTTCGTTGGGATTGGTGGCGTAGAAGAGGGCGTTCTCGTACGAAATCGTCCCCTTGCTGTACCACGCCATGAGCGACTGGTCGAAGCTCTGCATCCCGTACTGCACCGTCCCTTCCTTGATGAGGTCGGGGATGTTGAGCGTCTTGGTCACGTCACGGATCTGCTCGCGCACCGCGGCCGTGTTGATGAGCACCTCGCATGCAGGCACGCGCCCCGGCTTGTCGGCGCGCGGCACGAGGCGAAGGGAGACCACGGCCGCCAGTGCGTTCGACAGCGCGAAGCGCACCTCGTTCTGCTGGTGGGGCGGATAGAAGGAAAGGATGCGGTTGATGGTCTGCGTCGCGTCGGTGGTGTGCAACGTCGAGAAGACCAGATGCCCGGTGTCCGCCGCCTTGAGCGCGGTATCCAGCGTGTCGAGGTCTCGGATTTCGCCGATCAGGATCACGTCAGGGTCCTGCCGGAGCACGCGCCGCAGCGCCTGCCCAAAGCTCCCCGTGTCGGTCCCGACCTCACGTTGGTTGATGTGGCACTTGATGTCACGATGGAGGAACTCGATCGGATCCTCGATCGTGATGATGTTGGCGTAGCGCTTCTCGTTGATCACCTGCAGCATCGACGCCAGCGCCGTCGACTTTCCAGACCCCGTGACCCCGGTGACGACCACCAACCCCCGCGGGAGCATGGCGATGTCGTCGACGATCTGCGGGAGGTTGAGTTCGCTGATCGACTTGGCCTGATGCGGCACGGTACGGATCGCAAAGGCGATGGTCCCGCGCTGCTGGTACGCGTTGACACGGAAGCGCCCGATCCCCGGAACGCCGGTGGCGAAGTCAGCCTCGCGGAACTCCGCGAACTCCTTCACCTGCTTCGGGGTCATGATCTCCTTCGCCAGCGTGCTCAGGTCCTCGGGACGCAGCGCCGGGAGCGGGAGCGGCGAGAGATCGCCGTTGATGCGAAGCGTCGGCGGGCGCCCCACCTTCAGGTGAAGGTCGGACGCGCTTCGTTGCACCATCTGCTGCAGGATCGCCTTGAAATTGAACGGCGCACGCGGCGCCCCGGCGCCTCCTGTCGCAGCGCTGTCCGGCGCGGGGACCGGGTTACCCATTCGGATCGATGCGGATCAGGACCTGCCCGTACTCCACGGGCTGCGCGTCCGAGGCGACGACCTCCTTGACCACCCCCGAGAATTCCGACTCGATCTCGTTCATGATCTTCATCGCCTCGATGATGCAGAGGATCTGCCCCTTCTCGATGCGCTGCCCCACGGACACGTAGGGCTTGGCCCCCGGCTCCGGCTGGGCATAGTACGTCCCGACCATCGGCGAC
>DAIESF010000425.1 GCA_027346425.1 Gemmatimonadota bacterium
CGGCGCGCGCCGGATTCACCTCGACCAGCTCCTCGCGCTGCAGAAAGCGGTAAAGGGTGCGGAGCGCCGAGAGGGCGCGGGCGATGGAGCGCTTGGACAGCCCCTTGCGGGTGAGGAAGCCGAGGTAGCCGCGCATCGTGAGGCGGTCGACGCCGTCCCACGAGAAGCCCTCGGCGCCACGCTGGGCGGAGAGGTAGGCGACGAAGGAGTCGAGGTCGCGGGCGTAGGCCTTGAGCGTGTGCGGCGAGACGTCGCGCTCCTTCTCCAGGTGGATGAGGAAGTCGATCAGCTCTACGGGGCGCGGCCGGGATTCCACGTGTTCCTCGCTCACCGCCCCGCCTCCACCGCCACCAACCCGTGCGCGTCGCGCCAGGCGGCCAGCGCGCCTAACGCGCGCTCGGCGAGCCGCTCCCGCTTGAGGCGCTTGTCGCGCGGCGCGTCGGGGAGTTCGTCTACCAGCCCGAAATTGGCGTTCATCGGCTGGAAGTAGCGCGGGTCGGCCTCGCGCAGGTAGCGGTACAGTGCCCCCATCATGGTCTCGTGGGGGGGAAGCACCGGTTCCAGGCCATCGAGCATGCGCGACAGGTTGATCCCCGCCAGCAACCCGGTCGCCGAGCTTTCCGTATACCCCTCCACCCCCGTCAGCTGCCCGGCGAAGAGGACGCGCGGGTCGTCGCGCAGCGAGAGGTGCGGGGTGAGCGAGGCGGGGGTGTTGAGGTACGAGTTGCGGTGGATCGAGCCATAGCGCAGGAACTCCGCCTCGGCGAGTCCGGGGACCATCCGGAAGACGCGCTGCTGCTCGGGGATGCGCAGGCGGGTCTGGAAGCCGACCATGTTCCACATCTGAGCGCCCCGGTCTTCCCGCCGCAGCTGCAACACCGCCCACGGGCGCCGCCCGGTGCGCGGGTCGGTGAGCCCGACGGGCTTCATGGGCCCGAAGCGCAGCGTATCGCGTCCCCGCTTCACCATCTCCTCGGCGGGCATGCACCCCTCGAAGTACGGGACCTCGTCGAAGGCGTGCCCCTGGTGCTGGTCGGCCGCGCCTAACGCGTCGATGAAGGCTTCGTACTCGTCGCGGGTGAAGGGGCAGTTGAGGTAGGCCCCCTCCTCCCCCGCCCCGGCCATCGTCTCCTTGTCGTAGCGCGAGGCGCGAAAGGCGACGCCAAAATCGATCGAGTCGCGGGCGATGATGGGGGCGATGGCATCGTAGAAGGCGAGGCGTTCCACCCCCAGGCGCATGCGGATCGCCTCGGCCAGGGCGTCGGAGGTGAGCGGGCCGGTGGCGATGATCCCCGGGCTGGTGAGCGCGGTCGCCTCTTCGCGCACCACGGTGATGCGCGGGTGCGCGTGCAGGCGCTCGTGCACCCCGGTCGAGAAGACGTCGCGATCGACCGCCAGCGCCGAGCCGGCCGCCACCCGCCCCTCGTCGGCGGCGGTGAGGATGAGCGAGCCTAACGCGCGCATCTCGGCCTTGAGGAGCCCGTGGGCGTTGGAAAGCTCGGTGCTCTTGAAGGTGTTGGAGCAGACCAGCTCGGCCAGGCGATCGGTCTTGTGTGCCGCCGTGCCGCGCACCGGGCGCATCTCGTGGAGCACGACGTCGTGCCCGCGCTGCGCCAGCTGCCAACTGGCCTCGCTCCCTGCGAGGCCGCCACCGATGACGTGGACGGGCCCATCGACTCGATCGGACATGGACGTAAGATAGAGGACGAGAAGACGAGAAGACGAGGGGGGAGACGAAAGTGGCCCGCGCTGGGCGCGGGCCGCTTCCGTCGTCCGTATCCCGTCTCGCGTCGGAATCAGACGGCGACGACTTCTTCCTCGGGCTTTGTCACGTCCCACTCATTCTGGCACTTGAGGCAGCGGCGGTACTCGCCGCGCGTCTTGTTCGACTTGGCCTCGGCGCCCACGTAGCCGCACTCGGGGCACGTCTCGGGGACTGGCCTGTCCCAGACCACGAAGTCGCAGTTGGGATAGTTCTCGCAGCCGAAGAAGGTCTTCCCGCGCGCCTTGCTCCGGCGCTGGGCGAGTTCGCCGCCGTCCTTGGGGCAGCGGACCCCAGTGGGCATGGAGCGGGTCCCGCGGCATTTGGGGAACTTCGAGCACCCCAGGAAGTCGCCGGTGCGCCCGTGACGGATCACCATCGGGGCGCCGCACTCGTGGCACTTGTACTCGGTGAGCTGGGCGGGCTTGCGCTCCCCCGACACGGGGCGCGTGTAGTCGCAGGTCTTGGGGTGGTTCTCGCAGGCGACGAACGGGCCGAAGAAGCCCCCCTTGGCCATCAGCTTGCCGCCGCACTTGGGGCACTTCTCCTTGGCCAGCGCCGAGAGGTCGTGCGCCTCGCCGATGAGTGCCGCCACGTCGACGTCTTCCAGCGCCTCCTCGAACGGGGTCCAGAAGTCACGCAGGACCGTGCGCCACTTGAGCGAGCCGTCCTCGATCTTGTCCAGCTCCACCTCCATTTCCGAGGTGAAGCCGACGTTGAAGACGTCGGGGAACTGCTTGACCATCACCTTTTCCACGCTCTCGCCTAACGACGTGGGCGTGAAGCGGCGCTGCTCGAGCAGCACGTAGCGGCGCTCGGCGAGCGTGGAGATGATCGACGCGTAGGTGGACGGGCGCCCGATGCCCAGCCGCTCCAGCTCCTTGACCAGCGACGCCTCGGAGTAGCGCGGCGGCGGCTCGGTGAAGTGCTGGTTGGGGGTGAGTTCGTTGAGCGGAATGCGCTCGCCCACCTCGGCAACCGGGAGCGCCTGCTCGTCCTCGAGCGCCTTGCCGTCGCCCTCCTCGCGCGCCTCACGGTACAAGGCGAGGAAGCCGGGGAACTTCACGACGCTCCCGGTGGCCCGGAACAGGTAGTCGCGCGCCGCCCCCTTGGCCGGGGCCTCTCCCTCGAGCTTGAAGTCGATGGTGGTGGTGTCGAAGATGGCCGGGGCCATCTGCGACGCCATGAAGCGCTGCCAGATGAGCTGGTAGAGCTTGAACTGGTCGTCCTTGAGGTACTTGCGCACCTGGTCGGGGTGGCGCGTGGGGTCGGTGGGGCGCACGCTCTCGTGGGCGTCCTGCGTGTTGGCCGCTTGCGCCGCCTGCCCCTTGGCGCTGGTCGACCCATACAGCTGTGGCGCAGGGGCGAGGTAGCCCTTCCCGAACTGGCGCTCCAGCACCTCGCGCGCCTGCAGCGCGGCGCTCTCGGCGACGCGCGTGCTGTCGGTTCGCATGTACGAGATGAGGCCCACCGCCCCCTCGTCCTTCCCGAGCTCGATCCCCTCGTAGAGGTCCTGCGCCAGGCGCATGGTGCGCTTGGAGCCGAAGCCCAGCTTCTTGGCCGCCTCCTGCTGCAACGTGGAGGTGGTGAACGGCGCCGCGGGGTTCTTGCGGCGCTCGCGCCGCTTGACGTCGGTGACGGGGAAGACGCCTAACGCGCCGCGCTGGGCCCCCTTCAGCGCCGATGCCAGCCGCGCCGCCGCCTTGGTGACGTCGGCGACGATCCCGTGGGCCAGGGCGGCGTTGGGGATCTCAACCTTCTTGTCGTCGACGGCGTGCAGCTTGGCGGTGAACCGCTGCCCCCCCTTCTCGAGCTGGGCGGCGACCGACCAGTACTCCTGCGCCTTGAAGGCGCGGATCTCGCGCTCGCGCTCCACGATGAGGCGCAGCGCCACGGTCTGCACGCGCCCCGCCGAGAGCCCCTTCTTGACCGTCTTCCAGAGGAGGGGCGACGCCTTGTAGCCGACGAGCCGGTCGAGGACGCGCCGGGCCTGCTGGGCGTCGACCAGCTTCATGTCGATATCGCGCGGACGTTCCATAGCCGCACGCACGGCATCTTTGGTGATCTCATGGAAGAGGATGCGCCGGATGGGCGCTCCACCCTTCCGCTTGATCGCCTCGGCCACGTGCCACCCGATCGCCTCTCCTTCGCGATCCGGGTCGGTGGCGAGGAAGACGGCGGAGGCGTCGCGGGCGGCAGCCTTCAGGTCGGCGAGCGTCTTTTCCTGCCGGGCGATGGTGACGTACTCGGGCTCGAACTCGTTGTCGAGGTCGATCCCCAGCTTCTTTTCCGGGAGGTCGCGTACGTGGCCGACGGTTGCCTTGACCCGGTAGCCGCGCCCCAGGTATTTCCCGATGGTCTTTGCCTTGGCCGGCGACTCGACAATGACGAGCGCCGACGTCCCGGCGCTTGCGCCCTCCTCGACCTCGGGCTCCACAGGCGCAACGCGCTTGGCGCGCGACTTGGCGCGCGACTTGGCGGCGGTCGCGAGCTTGGCAGCGCCGGCGCGCTTGGCAGCGGCCGCAGCCTTGGTGGTCGTCGCACCGCGGCGCGCTGGCTTCTTCTTGGCCGCCGGACGCGCCGCAGCGCCGCGACCGGCTACCCGTCGCGTGGTCGGCGCGTCGCGTTCGTCGTCAGGCTTCTTCTTGACTGGCATGGTTCAATGTATGGTCACGTGGTCGGGAGACGGCCCGATATCGTCGATGCCACCCGATTCCATGAGCGTGCGAATGTCGTCGAGGGCGATGCGCCCTTCGACCTGGGACAGGGCGCGGTCGATCACCCCTTCGAGCTCGGCCCCGGACATGACCCCGGAGCTGGAGAGTGCCAGGAGGTGCCCCCACGCCTCGGGGGTGAATCGCCCCCGCTCGTGCGGCCCCAGCACCCGAAACGGGACCGAGGACTGGCTGGCCGCGGTGCGGGAGTCGGTGACCGGTGGAATCTCGGAGACCCAGGCCGACACGATCTCACCAATTTCGCGCCGGTTGTACCCTTCCGACGACAGGAACGCCTCGACCTCCCAGACTTCGGCGTCCACTGGGAATCGTTCGCGAAGCTGTGACAGGGCGAGCGCCAGACGATGGTCCATGGCCTAACCTACCCCCACGCCCCAAGCCGAGGCAAGCGCGGCGGACTGTGAGACAAGTTCTTGCAATGAAAGAGTTTCGGTGTCGAGCACCGCGTCAGCGGTGGCGTACGATTTGCCCCTCGCCGCCCAGATCGCCTCCAATGCGGCGAGCGGATCGGGGCGCGAAAGCAGGGGGCGCTGGGACACGGATTGGCCCATTCGGGCCAGTGCCACGGGGGGTGAGACGCGCAGGTGGATGATACGCCCTGGAGGGCGAACAAGTGCCACGACGTCGGGCTGGGTGATCCACCCACCCCCCGGCGAGACGACGCTCGACGGGCTGGTAACCAGGCGCTCGGTGGCCTCGCGCTCCAGTCTCCGGAAGATCGCCTCCCCGTCAAGGGCGAAGATCTCGGCGACCGACCGCCCGGTCGCCCGCGCGATCTCCTGATCCAAGTCGACGAAGGTGATCCCCAGCCGTTCGGCCAACAGTGGGGCCAGCGTCGACTTTCCGGCGCCGGGGAGCCCTACCAGTAGAATGTGCGGGTGACGCGCGCCCGTCACGCCCCTACTCGCCCGCGCGAGGGTGGTCGCGGTGATCGTGTGGGTCCGCCGCGAGGCGCCCGCTCCCGACCCGCTGCGCGACGCGGGCGAGATAGCCCTCCACGTTGCGCCGCGTCTCGCCGAGCGAGTCGCCGCCGAACTTCTCCAGCCAGGCCTGGGCGAGGACGAAGGCGATCATCGCCTCGGCAATGACCCCCATGGCCGGGACGGCAGTGACGTCCGACCGCTCGGCGACCGCGGCCGCCGCCTCGCCGGTGGGGACGTCGACCGTGCCTAACGGGCGCATGAGGGTGGCGATCGGTTTCATCGCCACGCGCACGACGAGTGGTTCGCCGGTGGTGATGCCGCCCTCGAGCCCTCCGGCCCGGTTGGAGCGGCGCTGCACATTGCCGGCGCGGGTGCGTCCGGCGGCCGCATCGATCTCGTCGTGCACATCGGCGCCGGTGCGTCGCGCCGCCTCGAAGCCGAGCCCGATCTCGACCCCCTTCACCGCCGGGATCGACATCACGGCGGCGGCGATGCGCCCATCGAGCTTGCGGTCCCAGGAGACGTGCGAGCCGAGCCCCACCGGGAGCCCGGTGACCACCACTTCGCAGATGCCGCCTAACGTGTTGCCGGCCCGCCTGGCGTCGTCGATGAGGGTGATCATGCGCCCTTCGGCCTCGGGGTCGAGGGTGCGGAGCGGCGAGGTGTCGGCGACGGCGTTGAGGTGGGCGGGGAGGAGGTCGGGGATTGCCGCGTCGATCCCTCCCAGGTGGACGAGGTGGCTCCCGATGCCCACGCCGAACTCGTCGAGAAGGCGCCGGCAGATCGCCCCGGCGGCGACGCGGGCGGTCGTCTCGCGCGCCGA
>DAIESF010000441.1 GCA_027346425.1 Gemmatimonadota bacterium
TCGTCCCGCCGATCGCCGGGAGACGCTCACCGCGTGGGGATTCCTCGCCCCCAGCGCCCTGCATCTCCTGATCTTCACCGCCGGGCCGCTCGCCTTCACGCTCTGGGTCTCGTTGCACGACTGGGACCTCTTGCGCGTCGACCGCCCCTTCGTCGGCCTCGGCAACTACCTCGAACTCGGGCGCGACCCGCTGTTCTGGAAGGCGCTGGCCAATACCGCGCTGTACGCGCTGTACGTCCCGGTCAGCATGGCGTTGGCGTTAGGCGCGGCGCTCATCCTCGACCAGCCGTTGCGGGGCATGAAGGCGCTGCGCGCCATTGTCTTCCTCCCCACCGTCGTCTCGTTCGTCGCCATCGCCGTCGTGTGGCAGTGGATCTTCAACGTGGACTATGGGCTCCTCAACTACCTCCTGCGCGTCGTGCACCTGCCGGGGGTGGACTGGCTTGGCAACCCGAAGACCGCGTTGATCGCCGTCATGATCGTCTCGGCGTGGGTGCAGCTCGGATACCAGATGGTGATCTACCTGGCGGGGCTGCAGGGGATCCCCGCCCATCTGCAGGAGGCGGCGACGCTCGACGGCGCCACCCCGTGGGCGCGCTTCCGACACATCACACTCCCCCTCCTGCGCCCGGTCACCGTTTACCTCTTCGTCACCGGGATCATCTGGTCGTTTCAGGTCTTCACCCTCGTCTACGTGATGACCGAAGGGGGACCGGTGCACGCCACCGACGTTCTCGTCTATCGCATCTACCAGAATGCGTGGGAGTTCCGCCGCATGGGCTACGCCTCGGCCATGAGCTGGGTCCTCTTCGCGATCCTCCTCGGCCTGACGCTCCTCCAATGGCGCGTCCTCAACCGGCAGGGCGACGATGTCGCCTGAGCGCTTCTCGCGCCGCCGCGCCGTCGCTGGCTACGCCGCCGCCATCGCCCTCGCGCTGGTGATGCTCATCCCGTTCCTCTGGATGCTCTCCACCGCCCTGATGGAGGAGTTCGAGGTCTTCCGGTATCCGCCACCGCTCGTCCCCGCCGATCCGCAGTGGCAGAACTTTCCCAACGCCCTCACCCAGCTGCCGTTCGGCCGCTTCTTCCTCAACAGCGGCATCCTCGCGCTCTGCATGGTGGTGGGGCAGACGCTCACTGGGGCGCTGGGGGGGTACGCCTTCGCCCGGTTCCGCTTCGCCGGTCGGGGGGCCGTTTTCGCTGCCTATCTCGGCGCACTGATGATTCCCGGGATCGTCCTCCTCATCCCGCGCTTCCTCCTGATCGATGCGTTAGGCGGGGTGGATACCATCGCCGGGCTCGTCTCCACCGAGATCGTGTCGGTGTGGGGGGTCTTCATGATGCGGCAGTTCTTTCTCACCCTCCCGCGCGAGACCGAGGATGCGGCGCGCATCGACGGCGCCTCGGAATGGACCATCTTCTGGCGCATCGCCCTCCCGCTCGCCCGGCCGGCGTTGGCGACGCTGGCCCTGTTCGCCTTCATTGACGCGTGGAAGTCGTTCCTGTGGCCGCTGGTGGTCACGCAGTCCATGGAGATGCGAACGGTCGAGGTCGGGATCGCGTCGTTCCACGGGCTCTACTATGCGAATTGGCCGTACCAGATGGCGGCGGCCGTCACAGCGCTCGTCCCTGTCCTCCTCGCATTTCTTGCGTCGCAACGATTCTTCACCCGCGGGATCCAGCTCACGGGAATACGTTAGGGATGTGGGGCGGGCCGGACGCGAGTCCAACATCGGGTGGGCCAGCTCGTTACCCAATGGGCCCCTGATCGGTCATTCTGTCCGAAGCCGTCCCCGTCCGCGAACGCGGTCGGGGCGACGGCTCGCTTGTCTGCTCACTAGCCCCGACTGCCCATGTCCCCCTCGGATGTCAGCACCACGGTGCATCCGCTCGCCCTCGTCTCGGACATCGCCGTGCGCCTCGCCTCCGGCGACGACGTGGTCACCCGGACCACCGACGCGCTCGAGCACCTCATCTCGGCCCTCGGCGCGCGGGAGGCGGGGCTCTGGCTCTATGGGGCCAACGGGCTCGTGTGCTCGCTGCGCGCAGGCGACGATACCGTGAGTGCCGAGGAGGTCGCAGCCCTTCTCGATGCTGGCGGTGGGGGCCACGACACCCTGGCGGTCCGGCGGCTCGTCGCCGGGCCCCGGCGCCTCGGGGCGCTCGCGCTCCGCACGTCGGCGCCGTTAGGCAGCGATGCACTCCTCGCCTTCGGGACCGTCGCGAACATTCTTGCCCCCGAGCTCTCGCGCGCCGACCAGCTGCGAAAGCTCGAGGGCGAGATCGAACGCCGCACCCGGCAGCTCGACGACGAAAAGCGATTCACCGACCAGATCGTCGATTCGCTCCCAGTGGGCTTGTACGTCATCGACCGCGAGTATCGCGTGCAGGCCTGGAACCGCAAGCGTGAAACCGGGATGCAGGGGATCTCGCGCGAGCAGGCGTTAGGCCGGACGATCTTCGAGATTCTCCACCGCGCCCCCGCCGAGAACCTGCGCCGCGAGTTCGATGAGGTCTTCCGCACCGGGCGCATGCAGCAGTTCACCATCGAGTCGCGCGCCAGCGGCGAGCCCCGGGCCTACCGGATCACCAAGCTCCCCATGCGCATGGGCGACTCGGCGATCACCCATGTGATCACGATCGGCGAGGACGTCACCGACTGGACACAGGCGCAGGATCGCTTCGCGCAGTCGGAGAAGCTCGCCGCCATCGGGCAGCTGGCGGCCGGGGTGATGCACGAGGTCAACAACCCACTGGCCACCATCTCCGCCTGCGCCGAGAGCCTTGGG
This sequence comes from Gemmatimonadota bacterium, assembly GCA_027346425.1. Lineage (GTDB taxonomy): Bacteria > Gemmatimonadota > Gemmatimonadetes > Gemmatimonadales > Gemmatimonadaceae > SCN-70-22. The sequence continues at coordinate 2,790 of DAIESF010000441.1, forward strand.
CTCCGCCTCGACGACCTGCGCGCGGCGGGGGTGGACGTGCCTTCGCAGTCGGATGAGTTTCTCCGCATCATCGACGCCGAGGTGCAGCGCTGCAAGCGCATCGTCGACGGGCTCCTCGACTTCTCGCGCCCGCGCTCGGCCGACAAGGCCCCCGCGGCCATCAACGACGTCGTCGAGCAGGCGGTCTTCCTGGTCAAGCACCACTCCCGCTTCCGGAAGTTGCAGCTGCAGACGCGCCTCGACCCCGATGTCCCGCCGGTCATGGCCAACGCGGAGCAGCTCATCCAGGTACTCATGGCACTGATGATCAACGCCGCCGATGCCATGCCTGACGAGGGCACGATCACCCTCCGCACTCGGCGCGGCATCTCCGAGCCCGAGGCCGTCATCGCCGAGGTCATCGACGAGGGACAGGGGATTGCGCGCGCCGACCTCGCGCGGATCTTCGAGCCCTTCTTCACCACCAAGGCCCCAGGACGCGGGACGGGGCTCGGGCTCTCCATCTGCTACGGAATCATCACCGAGCACGGCGGGCGCATCGAGGTGGACAGTGCGGAGGGGGCAGGGAGCACGTTCCGAATCCTCCTTCCCGGTAACCCGCAGGCGTGACCGACACCTCCCGCATCAAGGTCCTCGTCGCCGAGGACGAGCAGCACCTCGGCACGCTGCTGGAACAGTTCCTGACGTCGCGTGGCCACGACGTCACCGTCGTGCGTGACGGAGCCACGGCGCTGGCCACGCTGCGCGCCGAGTCGTATGACGTGGCGCTCCTCGACATCGTGATGCCGGAACTCGATGGGCTCGAGGTGCTGCGGCACGTTCGCGACGAGCCGTCGCCACCAGAAGTCATCATCATTACCGGCAACGGCACGGTGGAGACGGCGATCGGCGCCATGCGTCTCGGCGCCTACGACTACCTCTCCAAGCCGTACCGCATGGCCGAGATCGACGTCCTCGTGCGGCGCGCCTGGGAGCGGCGCGAACTCGCGCGCGAGAATGCGCGGCTCGAGAAGCGCCTGCAATCCGTCGATCCGCTCCCCGAACTGGTGACCCAGCATCCCCCGCTTCGCGAGGTGCTGGAGATGGTCCCGCGCGTGGCGCGAAGCATGACCCCCGTCCTGATCACCGGGGAGTCCGGGACCGGGAAGGAACTGATCGCGCGGGCCATTCACCGCCTCTCGGAGCGAGGGCGCGGCCCGTTGGTCGACATTCACTGCGGTGCGATCGGCGGCCTGTCGGTGGAGACCGAGCTGTTCGGCTACGAGAACGGGGCCTTTCCCGGGGCCGAGGGGCGCCGTGCGGGGCTCCTCGAACTCGCAGCCGGCGGTACGCTTTTCATGGATGAGGTGGCCGCGCTTGAAGGACGGCAGCAGGGGGCGCTCCTCCGCGTCCTGGAGCAGGGGAACTTCTTCCGGGTCGGCGGGACCCAGAAGGTGACGCTCAATGCGCGCCTCATCACCGCCACCAACCGCGACATCGACGCCTTGGTTGCCGGCGGCGACTTCCGCGGCGACTTGTTCTACCGCATCAACACCGTCAGGCTCGTCCTGGCGCCGCTTCGCGATCGCCGCTGCGACATCCCGGCCCTCGCCGATCGATTCCTCCAGCGCCTGTCGGGGGGACGGCTGCAGGGGTTCAGCGACGCGGCGATGGAACTCCTCCATGCGTATGACTGGCCCGGGAACGTGCGCGAACTGCGCAACGTCATCGAGCGGGCCGTGCTGCTGGCGGAGGGCGACACGATCGACGTGCGCGACCTCCCCATCCCCGCACACCGTAGCGACCGGAGCATCGGCAACGGGACGGGGGCGCTGCGGGCGCTGGCCGACCTGGAGCGCGACCACATCCGACTCGTCCTCGACCGGGTCGGCTGGCATCAGGGTCGCGCGGCAGCCATACTCGGCATATCCTCCAAGACACTCTACCGGAAGATCCGGGAGTACGGCTTCGACCGGTCAAGCGAACTCCAGAACAGCTCATGAAAGTCCTGGTCATCGAGGACGACCCCACCGTCGGCGCGTTCATCAAGCGCGGGCTCGAGGAACAGCGATGGGGGGTACAGCTCGTCACCGATGGCGAGGAAGGGGAGCGGGTCGCGGCGACGGAAACGTTCGACGTCGTGGTCCTCGACATGCGACTCCCGGGGAAATCGGGGCTCGACGTGCTGCAGAGCCTGCGAGCGCGCGGATTCGAAAAACCCGTCCTCATCCTGACGGCGCAGGACGCCGTCGACACCAAGGTCAAGACGCTGCGCGCAGGGGCTGATGACTACGTCACCAAGCCCTTCGCCTTCGAGGAACTCCTCGCGCGCGTCGAAGTGCTCGCCCGGCGCCCGCGCGCGATGGCGTCGCCGATACTCCGCGTCGGC
>DAIESF010000465.1 GCA_027346425.1 Gemmatimonadota bacterium
AGCGGTGCGGGCGTGGGGGCGTCGGTGCTCGACGGGCTCATCCGTCTCGACCTGTCGCGCGGGATCTATCCGCGACAGAAGATGCGCCTCGACCTGTACGTCGAAGCCCGCTTCTAGGGGCCGGGGACCGGTGAGCGCCTAACGAAAGGGCGATCGCCGCACGTCGTCGTCTCCTCGCCCGCTGGCACCCGAACCGCGCCCCGCACTCGTCGCCGACGGTCAAACGTTGCCGCGTTGCGCCCTTGCAGCCGCGAACGCGCCGTCCCACATTCTGCCGGCGCATCGGTTCCAGGCGCACGACAGCGACCTCTTGTGGCGGAGGATTCGATTCATGTGGGCGGACTTCAAGAAGTTCCTCGAGAAGGCGAACGTCGTCGGACTGGCACTGGCGGTCATCGTCGGCGGGGCGGCTGGCGCGCTGGTGAAGGCCATGAGCGACGACTTCCTCATGCCGATCATCGGCGCCGCCCTCCCCGAGGGGGCGTGGCGCACGTGGACGCTCGATGTAGGGCCCATCAAGTTTGGCGTCGGCGACTTCGCGGGAGTCTTCCTGAACTTCGCGATCATCTGCTTCATCGCCTGGCAGATCGGAAAGCTCTTCATGAAACCTGAGCCGCCGGCGCCGCCCGCCCCCCCCACCAAGTCGTGCAAGTTCTGCCTGAGCACCATTCCCGAGGCGGCCACGCGCTGCGCGCACTGCACGTCGCAGTTGTAGCCTCGGCGAGGCACCATCGAAACGCGGGGGCCGGCCTCGATGGCCGGCCCCCGCGTCCGTCCGCTCCCGTTCGGGTCGCGTTACAATCGGATGCTCCCCGAGCAGACCATCACCGACGCTCCGCCGACGCGCACTCCGGTGATCGCCCCTTGCCCCTTGTCACACGACACGTGGAGGAGGCTCGGGCGCCCCATCTCGTCCCCCTGCTCCACGATCCATCGCAACGTCCCGTCGGCGGTGGCATCCCGCATCCCCAGGTAGCCGCCTAACGCCGCGCACGCCGAGCCGGTGGCCGGGTCCTCGGGGACCGACTCGCCGGGGGCGAACATGCGGGCCCGCACCTGGTGCGCCGGATCCTCGGCGTCGAGGGCGAAGACCATGACCATGTGCGCCGGCGTGCTGGCGAGCCCCGCCTCCCACAGGTCGAGCTTGAGCCGGGCCCGGCGCACCGCATCGCGCGTGCGCACCGGGACGAAGGTGAAGGGGAGCCCGCACGAGACCGCCTGCGGGTGGAACGCCCCACCCACCAGGTCGTCCACGCCTAACGACAACATCGGCGCCAGCACCTCGGCTGGCGGCGACGGCGGAAAGGCTTCGGGGAGCTTGGCCACCGACAGTTCGGCGAAGGTGGGCGCAACACCCTCGCTACGGATGGTCACCGGGACCGGCCCTACCCCCTCCTCGAAGACGACCTTCGTCTCGGTACCAGTGAGGGCAATCTCCCCGATCGCCGCGAGAACGAAGGCCGTCCCGACGGTGGGGTGCCCCGCGAACGGGACCTCTCCCCCCGGGGTGAAGATCCGCACACGCCGCGTGTGCGAGGGATCGTCAGGCGGAAGGACAAAGGTGGACTCGGAGTAGTTGAACTCCCGAGTGATGGCGTGCATCTCGTCGGTCGTCAATCCACGCGCATCGGGGACCACCGCCAGCTGGTTGCCCCCGAAGCGCACGGACGTGAAGACGTCGGCCGTATGAAAAGCGTAAGTCCGTGTCACTCGTCTTCTCGTCTTCTCGTCTTCTCGTCTTCTCGTCTTCTCGTCTTCTCGTTAGCTACTCTTCCCCCATGAACGGATACTGGTACGCTGTCGGCGGCACGAATGTCTCCTTGATCGACCGCGGGCTAACCCAGCGCAGCAGGTTGAGCTTGGAGCCGGCCTTGTCGTTCGTCCCCGAGCCACGCGAGCCGCCGAACGGCTGCTGGCCGACCACGGCGCCGGTGCACTTGTCGTTGATGTAGAAGTTCCCCGCCGAGTTGCGCAGCGTGACTAGGGCCTCGCGCACCGCCTGGCGATCGCGCGAGAAGACGGCGCCGGTGAGGCCGTACGGCGAGGTGCGATCGACGGTCTCCAGCATCTCGGTCCACTTGTCGTCGTCGTACACGAAGACGGTCAGCACGGGGCCGAAGATCTCCTCGCACATCAGGCGGTAGTCGGCGGTGGGGGCCTCGACGAGCGTCGGCTCGATGAAGTACCCCTCCTCGCCGCGGGCCCCGCCGCCAGCGATGATCTTCGCGTTCTTCTTCGCGTCGTCGAGATAGCTCGAAATCTTGTCGAACGCCTTCTTGTCGATCACCGCGCTCATGAAGTTGCGGAAGTCGCGCGTGTCGCCCATGCGGATGTCGTTGATCATCGCCACCGCGGCGTCGCGCACTGCGGGCCACAGCGACTTGGGGACGTACGCGCGGCTCGCCGCCGAGCACTTCTGCCCCTGGTACTCGTACGCCCCGCGCACCAGCCCGACCGCGAAGGCCTGCGCGTCGGCCGAGGGGTGGGCGATCATGTAGTCCTTCCCACCCGTCTCGCCCACGATGCGCGGATACGAGCGGTAATTCGCCATGTTGCTCCCGATCGTCTTCCACATCGAGTTGAAGACACCGGTGCTCCCGGTGAAGTGCACCCCGGCGAGGTCACGATGCGAGAGAACCTTCTCGCTGATCATGATCGGGTCGCCCGGGACGAAGTTGATCACGCCCGGGGGGAGCCCCGCCTCCTCCAGCAGCTTCATGAGGTAGTAGCCGGACAGCATCGCGGTCGCCGCCGGCTTCCAGACGATCCCGTTCCCCATCAGCGCCGGCGAACCGGCGAGGTTGCCGCCGATGGCCGTGAAGTTGAACGGCGAGATCGCGTAGACGAAGCCCTCGAGCGAGCGGTAGTCGCTCATGTTCCAGACCCCCGCGCTCGACATCGGCTGCTCGTGATAGATCTCCTGCGCGTACTGCGCATTGAGGCGCCAGAAATCGATCAGCTCGCAGGCGGCGTCGATCTCGGACTGGTACACCGTCTTCGATTGGTTGAGCATCGTGGCGGCATTCACCGTGTCGCGCCACGGACCGGCCAGCAGCTCCGCCGCCTTGAGGAAGACCGCGGCGCGATCCTCCCAGCTCCACTGCGACCATTCCTTCTGCGCCTTCACCGCGGCGGCGATCGCCAGCTCCACCTGCGCAGGATTCGCCTTGTGGTAATCGGCCAGAATGTGCGCGTGCTTGTGCGGCATTACCGCGTGTCCGATGTCACCAGTGCGGAACTCCTTCCCCCCGATGATGACCGGGATCTCGATCCGCTCGGCCGCCATTGCGGTCAGGCGCTTCTTGAGCGAGGCCTTCTCGGGCGATCCCGGGGCGTAGGAGCGGACGGGCTCGTTCACGGTGGGAGGAATGCGCCGGACGCCATTGAAGCCGGCCGCGCCAGGGCGCAGGGCGGAATCGGTCATGGGAACCTTGGGCTTTGTGGGAAGGTCTTTAAGGGGCTGCCGCGCGTGTCACGCGCACCGGGGCAAGATAGTCCGGTGAAAAATCGGGCGCCAACGTCGTCGGGATCGCCAGCCCCGCCGAGTGTCAGGTAGTTTGTGGCAGCGTTTTTCCCATGTCGCGAGGCTCTGCATGCGTTCTTTCGGGTGGTCATTGGTGGGTCGGATGGCGACGGCCGTCTTGCTCGCCGCCGTGGTGGCGGCGTGTGGTGGCAGCGATTCCTCGGGGCCGCCGAAGGTGGCCTCCGTCGCCGTCACGGCGCTCACCACGCAGCTGGAGGTCGGGCAGACGGCGCAGCTCACCGCTTCGCCGCGCGACGGCAAGGGGAACGCGATGACGGGAAAGACCGTGACCTGGAGCTCGTCGGCGACCGCGGTGGCCACAGTCGACAATTCCGGCGTCGTCAGCGGTGTGAGCGCCGGGGCGGCGACCATCAGCGCAACCTCCGACGGCGTGAGCGGGTCGGTGGCAGTGACCGTCGTCCCCGTCCCCGTCTCCGGGGTGTACATCGACAACCGGAACCCAAGCGTTAGGCAGGGGGGGACCGCGCAGCTCACCGCGGTGGCGCAGGACGCCATCGGGCGGACGCTGAGCGATCGCACGATCAACTGGTCGAGCGCCACGCCGGCCATCGCCACCGTCTCGCAGACCGGGCTCGTCACCGGGCTCGGGGCGGGGACGACCTACATTCGGGCGATGGTCGAGGGGAAGGTCGACTCGGTCCCGATGAAGGTTCGCTCCCTCAACGCCCCGACCATTACCGCCGTCGCCCCCGCTACCTGGACGCCGGCGGGGCAGGCGACGATCAGCGGGACCAACTTCGCCGCCGACCTGGCGAGCAACGAGGTCTTCGTGAACGGCGCGCGAGCCACCGTCACCGCGGCCAGCGCCACCTCACTGTCGATCACCCTGCCGTCGCTCGCCGCGCTCCCCTGCGCTCCCACCGGCCCCGTCCCGGTGGTCGTATCGGTGAATGGCGACACGGCGACGGCGCAGGCGTCGATCGCCATGGCCACGCAACGGCAGCTCGCCGTTGGGGAGTCGATGCTGCTCACCTCGCAGGGCGACCTCCTGTGCAACGAGTTCAGCTCGACCGGCGGGACGTACGTCGTGACCGCCTTCAACTACGGCACCACGGCGTCGTCGGCTGCATCGTTCCAGCTGCTCGGCGCCGCGCGGGCGTCGGCGACGTCGGCCCTCCTCGCGCCGGCCAAGGTGCTCGCCTATCCCGCGCCGAGCGCCCCGACCGTCGGGCCGGTGGTGATGCCGGCCCCCACCCGCGACGAGCGCATCGCCATCGGGCAGGCGGCGTCGCTACGGGAAGGGATCGCCTACCTCAACGCCCATCCCAACATCCGGCGCGCGATGCAGACCAAGCGCGCCCGAGAGCGCGCCGCCTTCGCCCGCACCGCCGCCCCAGGGGCGCTTACCTCGGTCACTCCGGTCGATCCGCCTAACGTGGGTGACATGTTCACCAAGCGGATGATGCGGACCTTCGGCAACTACTCGACCTACGATACCCTCCGCGCGCGCGTGGTGTACGTGGGCCCGAAGCTGATCATCATGGAGGATTCGCTCTCGCCTCTGGCCGGGACGATGGACACCGTGTTCCAGGCCATCGGCACCGAGTTCGATCGCGACATGTTCGGCTACCTCTCGAACTTCGGCGATCCGCTGGTGCTCGACGCGGAGACCGACAACAACGGACGGGTCATCGCCATCTTCTCCAAGCGCGTCAACGACTACACGATCGGGAGCGGGGGGAACCTGCTCGGCTTCGTGACCTCGTGCGACTTCGCTCCACAGAGCGACCCGGTTCCGAGCAACGCCTGTCCCCCCAGCAACGAAGGGGAGTATTTCTACGCCTTCGTCCCCAACCCGAGCGGGACGGGGAACGGGAATTGGTCACTCGCCGACTGGCGTCACTACGTGCGAGGGACGCTCCTGCACGAGTTCAAGCACGTGGTGATGTTCGCCGAGCGCATCTCGCGCAACGCCACCGCCGCCGAAGAATCGTGGCTCGAGGAGGCGACCGCCCAGCAGGCGACCGAGCTGTGGGCACGCCACCTCTACAGCAACAAGCCGCAGCGCAGCGACATCAAGTGGAGCGACGGGCTGATCTGCGACTACGTGCGCCAGGGCGACGCGCGCTGCGCCGACCCCGTCGAGGCCATCGGCCACCACATGGGCTTCCTGTACCGGCACTATGCCTCGAACGAGAGCAAGTCGATCATCAACAACAGCGACAACGTGATCTACGGAAGCTCGTGGTCGTTCGCCCGCTGGGTCACCGACACGTACGGCGGTCCCGACGAAGGAGTCTTCCTCCGGTCGTTGGTGCAGCAGCAAAGCGAGCGCGGTATCACCAGCCTGCAGAATCGGACCGGGAAGTCGTGGGCGGAAATGCTCGGTTGGTGGTCGCTCGCGTCGGCGTC
>DAIESF010000466.1 GCA_027346425.1 Gemmatimonadota bacterium
CTCGCCGACATCCTGCATGTAGAACTCCGTCTCCACGCAGAAGACGAGGTCGCGGTCGGAGCCGAACTGCAGGTACGCTGTGGTCAGCACGGCGCGCGACATGTCGATCGCCAGCTCCGGGGGCGAGGGGAGGAGAAGGAGTCCCATGAACTCGCTCAGCGCGTTCATGTACGCGCCGCTGAGGATGTTCCCTGCCTCCTTGATCGCCGACATCTCCAACTCGGTCAGCTCCCCTTCCCCGGCGTGCGGACGGCGCAGCAGCAACTCGCCCAGCCGGATCGCCGTCGGCTTCGGGAAGACGAGGAGCGTGCGCCCGGTAAGGTCGCCGAGCATGTTCATCAGCACGGCGGCCACCGGCTCCTCGGGGCTGGCGATGGCGGGAGGGACCTCCTCGAGCGGCGTGATGTTGATGGTCGGGACAGCGATCATGATCGTCTGCCCCGTCATCTGCGACAACGCGGTCGCTGCGTGTCCGGCGCCGATGTTGGCGACTTCGCGCAGGGCATCCAACTGCATCGGCTTGAGACTCAGCAGGTCGTACATGTCTCGCTCCTGATCCTGCCCCTAGAGCAGGCTGCTCGCTTCAAGAATGAGCGCGGCGGACCCGTCGCTCATGATCGTGGCGCCATTGAAGCACGACGCGGCACCACGCACCGCGTCGAAGGGCTTCACGACGATTTCTTCCTGACCCAACAGTTGGTCCACCACCAACCCTGCCCTGCGGTCGGCGAGCGACAGCATCACCACGTGCGACGACGCCACATCGCGCGCGGGAAGCCCGACGATGTCGCGCAGGTGGAGCAGCGGGAGAACCTCTTCACGTATGACGATCACCTCGCGCCCGCGTACCGTGCGCACGCACCCGCGCGCGAGCTGGAGCGATTCTGTGACGTGGGTCAGCGGCACGGCGTACGATTCATCGCCAACCCGGGCCAGAAGGGCGGGAATCACCGCCAGCGTGACCGGGAGGCGGAGGGAGAAGGAGGTCCCCGCCCCGTCGGTCGAGCGCAAGTCGACCAGCCCCCCCAACGCCCGCACCCGCGAGAGGACGGCATCGATCCCGACGCCGCGCCCCGAGAGCTCGGTGACCCGATCGGCCGTGGAAAAGCCGGCCCGCGAGATGACGCGGAGGAGTTCATCGTCCTCCAGCCGTTCTCGCTCGGCGTCCACCATCCCGAGGGCACGTGCCTTGGCGAGCACCTTGGCGCGATTGACGCCACGTCCATCGTCCTGGACCCGGATCACGACGGCACTGCGCTCGCGCGTCGCGCTCAGCGTGAGTCGCCCGGCCGGCCGTTTCCCGGCCGCCACGCGAACCTCGGGGGACTCGATCCCGTGGTCGACGGCATTGCGCAGCAGGTGTACGAGGGGATCGGCGACCTGCTCGAGCAGCGCGCGGTCGAGCTCGATCTCGCGCCCCTCGACGACGAACTCCACCTCCTTTCCCAGCGAGCGCGCCGCATCGCGCACCACGCGAGGAAAGCGGTCGAACACCTGCCACACGGGCACCATGCGCCCCCCGAGCACGCCCTCCTGCAGCTCGGAGATCAGGCGCGAGGCTTCGCCAACCGCGTCCTCGAGCACCGGATCGCCATGCCGCGCGGCGCGCTGCGCGAGGCGCCCCCGCACGATCATCAACTCGCCGGCCAGCGTCATGAGGTGATCGAGGCGACGAAGGTCGATGCGCACGTAGCGCTGCAGCGGCGCCTTGAGGGCATCGCTCCCCCAGGCCGCCTCGAAGCGCTCCCCCGCATCGCCGTCTCCGACGGCCGCGACCTCGCCCCGGGGACGAGCATTCTCGCTTGCCTGCCCCTCGCGTGGCGCATCGTCCACCACGCGCACCTCGCGCACGTACCCGGCGGCACTCAACGCGGAGATGATCCGTGCCTCGTCGCACGCTGCCGCCAGGCGCAATGCGAAAGTGCCGTCGAAGCCGTCGCCCAGCATCGCAGCCTCGTCCGGGACCACGGCGACCACCGTACCTAACGATCGCGCACGCGCGACCACCAGTTGTGCCCGCGCCCCGGGAAGGAGCGTCCCCGGTTCGAGGTGCACGTGCACGGCCACGCCCTCGCCGGGTGGCAGGAGGAGCATCGGCGACGCGCGCTCGCGGTCCCTCGCCACCTCCCGCCGTCCCTGCAGGCGATCGACGAGCGACGCCACGTCGAGCGCCGAGGGGTTCGCGGATTGCGGATGCGCCGACGCCGACGCCTCGACGGCGTGCTCCAGCGCGTCGGCGGCGTCGAACAGGAGCGACACCTGCTCGCCGTCAAGCGCCTCCTCCCCCGCGCGCACGCGCGCGAGGAGCGTCTCCATCGCATGCGAGAGCGCGCCGACGGCATCGTAGCCCATCACCCCGCTCATCCCCTTCACCGTGTGGACGGCGCGGAACAGCTCGTCGACCGACTCGCGTCCCGCCCCGCCGTTCGACGGGACGTGCTCGAGCGCGATCAGCGCCTGGTTGATGACGATGAGGTGATCGCGCGCTTCGGTGAGGAACAGCTCGCGGTAGCGGGCGGGATCCATGGGGGATGCCGGCGCGCTGCCGTCAACCGAGGACGCGCTGCACCGCCTCCAGGACGCGCGAAGGCTGGAACGGCTTCACGACGAAGTCCTTCGCCCCAGCCTGGATCGCCTCCACGACCAGCGCCTGCTGCCCCATTGCGCTGCACATGAGCACCTTGGCCGCCGGGTCCGAGCGGGTGATCTCGCGCACCGCGTCGATCCCCCCCATGTCGGGCATGACGATGTCCATCGTCACCAGGTCGGGGCGCAGCGTGCGGTACTTGTCCACCGCCTGTGCCCCGGTTTCAGCCTCGCCCACCACGTCGAATCCCGCCTGCTGCAGGATGTCGCCCAGCATGGTGCGCATGAAGATGGCGTCGTCGCAAATCAGTACGGTGTGGCTCACGCTCGATTCTCCCTCGGCGGCGTCCCGCGCCGCCGCGCGCCATCCTAGGCGAGCGTCTGTCGCGCGAGCTCCTGCAGGTCCACGGCAAGGACGATTCGATCGCCGAAATGTCCCAACCCCATCACCGCCGAGTCGGCGACGTCGGTGGAGGTGGAGACGAAGTCACCATCGGCGAATCCGTGGACCTCGTGCACGTCATCCACGAGGAGACCCAACGACCGCCCGTTGGTGACGCCGATCACAACCGAGGCGTCGGTGGCCGTGGCGCTCCCGCGGCCGAAGCGCTGCGAGAGGTCGAGGACCGTGAGGAGCGTCCCCCGCACGTTGAGGAGCCCGCGCACGGCCGGTGGAGCGCCGGGGAGGCGGGTGAAGGAGCGCGCCGGCACGATCTCCCGGACCACCTCCTGTGCGAGGGCGAAGAGCGTCCCGCCGCCCTCGACGATCAGGTACGGTCGCGTCACGCCTCCCCCCGCGGCTCATGGTAGAAGTCGAACGACGCCAGCGGGTCGGCCACGTCGCGCAGCGACGGATCGTGGGCGATAGTCGCCAGCGCGTCGCGCAGGTCGGACGGGAGCGGCGAGCGCAGGTCGACCTGCTTTCGCGTGGTCGGGTGCGCGAAGCGCAACCAGGCCGCATGCAGGAAGTGCCGGCGCGGAGGGAGTCCCACGAGCTTGCGCCCTCCGCCCCCCCCGTAGGTATCGTCACCCATGACCGGGTGGCCGATGGAGGCGAGGTGGACGCGGATCTGGTGCGTGCGCCCGGTATGCAGGTGGGCCCGCAGCAGGTCGCCGGCGTCGAAGCGCGCCAGGCGGGTGAAGGTCGTGCGCGCCGGCTTCCCGCCGGCCACGACGGCCATGCGCTGCCGATCGCGCGGGTCGCGGGCGATCGGCTTGTCCACGATCTGCTCGTCCTCCACGAGGTGTCCCCAGATGAGCGCGGCGTAGCGCCGCACCACGCGACGTTCGGCGAGTGCACCGGACAGGAGGCGGTGGGCGCGATCGTTCTTGGCCACGAGCAGGAGCCCGGAGGTGTCCTTGTCGAGGCGGTGCACGAGGCCGGGGCGCTCCTCGCCC
>DAIESF010000475.1 GCA_027346425.1 Gemmatimonadota bacterium
CGAGCTCTGCGCCCTCGTCAACGCGCATCCCCAGCTCGAGTTGGCCTACGCCACGGCCAACGCACAGCGTGGGGAGCGTGCGCGCCTGGGTGGGCGCGACGTGACCTTCGTGGCGACGGACGACGCGCCGATTGCGCAGGCGGAGCTGGTCTTCAGCGCGCTCCCGCATGGCGCCTCTGCCACGTGGGTGGAACGGGCTCGCGCCGAGGGCGTCCGGGTGATCGACCTCTCCAGCGACCTCCGACCCGGGCACACGACGCAGCAGGTTCCCTACGGCCTCACCGAAGTCAACCGCGAACAATTGCGCGGCGCTGAGCTGATCGCCAATCCGGGGTGCTATCCGACCGCGACCCTGCTGGCTCTCGTTCCGCTCCTGTCGCGCGGATTGGTGAAGCCGGGCTCCACGATTGTGGTCGATGCCGCCAGCGGAGTCACGGGGGCCGGGAATTCGCCCAAGCCTGACCTCCTGTTCGGCGAAGTGACGGAGAACTACCGCGCCTACGGCGTTGGGAATGAGCACCGTCACCTCCCGGAAATGCGGTCGCTGGTCGACGCATTCGACGCCAACGCCGACCTCCTCTTCACTCCGCACCTCCTCCCGGTGGCGCGCGGCATCCTGTCGACCATCACGGTGCAGCTGGCCGACGAGGAGGAGCAGCCGCTCGCCATCTGGCATGAGCACTTCGCCGGCGAGCCCTTCATCGAGATCACCGACCAGCTCCCGACGCTGCGTGACGTGGCGCATCGCAATACGGTGCGCATCACGGTCCGCAAGGCACACGGCCTGCGCGCGCCGACGCTCATCATCCTGTCGGCGATCGACAACCTGATGAAGGGTGCCGCCGGCCAGGCCGTGCAGAACGCCAACGTCTCGCTCGGGCTCCCCGAAACGATGGGGCTCCCGCTGTGAGCCTGCGCGTGATCAAGATCGGCGGGCGCGCGCAGGGCGATCCCGCGCTCGCCACCGCCCTCGCCGCTGCAGTCGCCGCCGGCGACCGGGTGTGCGTCGTGCACGGAGGGGGAGACGAAGTCTCTCAGCTGCAACGCGAGCTGGGGGCCGAGCCCGCCTTCCACAACGGGCGCCGCGTCACCACCGACGGCGACCTGGTGGTTGTCCGCATGGTCCTCTCGGGAACCGTGAACAAGCGGCTCGTGGGGGAGTTCGCCGGTGCCGGACTCGCGGCGGTCGGCGTCTCGGGTGAGGACGGCGGGCTCCTGACCTGCCGCGTATTCGCCGACGGGGCCCTCGGCGCGGTCGGGGAGCCGGCGTCGGTGAACCCGGCGCTGATCCATGCCCTGTTCGCCGGCGGCTTCGTCCCTGTCGTCTCGCCGGTGGGGCGGTTCGCCGATGGCCGTGGCTGCAACGTGAACGGCGATGACGCCGCCGCCGCCATCGCTGCTGCGTTAGGCGCCGACGAACTCCTCCTCGTGGCTGACGTTCCCGGCGTCCTCGATGCCGCGGGCGCCCGCATCCCCTGGCTCGATGGCGAGGGCATGGCCGCGCTGATCACGAGCGGCGGCGCGAAGGGGGGGATGATCGCCAAGCTCGAATCTGCCCGTCGCGCGCTCGACGGCGGCGTCGCGCGCGTCCGCATCGGCAACCTGTCGGCCGTCACCGACGCCGACGCCGGCACGACCCTCGTCGTCCACGCCCAACGACGACCGCGGTAAGCGGTGTGCAGCACGTGCGTCTGCAGGCTGAGCCCATTGCCCGCACGCCGCCGCCGTCCGACGCTTCGTCTTCTCGTCTTCTCGTCTTCTCGTCTTCTCGTCTTCTCGTCTTCTCGTCTTCTCGTCTTCTCGTCTTCTCGTCCCACGAGGTTCCCATGTCCGCTCCCGTTGCCGCGCATCCCGTGACTGATGCCCTCCTTCCCGTGTACAGGCGCGCGCCGATGGAGCTGGTGCGCGGGGAGGGTGTGGAGCTCATCGACGCCGACGGGAAGCGATATCTCGACTTCACGAGCGGGATCGCGGTGAACGCGCTCGGGTACGGTGATCCCCAGCTGCAAGCGGTGATGAAGCGCGCGGCCGAGGGGTTGATTCACGTCTCGAATCTCTTCCGCACCGCCCCGGGCGAGCAGCTGGCGGACAAGCTGGTCGCGTCGTCGTTTGCCGATAAGGTCTTCTTCGCCAACTCTGGCGCCGAGGCGAACGAGGGAGCGTTCAAGTTCGCGCGCCGCTGGGCGCGCAACGTGGGCGGGCCGGCGAAGCATGAGATCTTCTCGCTGCGCGGTGCCTTTCACGGGCGTCTCTTCGGCACGGTCGCGGCCACCGACCGCCCGCAGTACCGCATGCCCTTCCGCCCGCTGGCCGGCGGGATCTCGATCCTCGAGCGTGACCTCGACGACCTCGACATCTCGCTCAACTCGGAGACGACCGTGGCGCTCATCCTCGAGCCCATCCAGGGGGAGGGTGGGGTGCGCGTGTTCGAACCGGAGTTCGTCCGCGCCGTGCGGCAGATGACGCAGGAGCGCCGCATTGCGCTCATCTTCGACGAGATCCAGTGCGGTCTCGGGCGCACCGGGCACCTCTACGCCTACGAACGCCTAGGGGTCACGCCGGACATCATGACGCTGGCCAAGCCGATCGCGGCTGGGCTTCCGATGGGAGCGATCCTTGCCACCGACGAGATCGCCTCGGCGATGCAACCGGGTGAACATGGGACGACTTTCGGCGGCGGACCGTTTGTCTCGACGGTTGCGCTGCACGTCTTCGACCGACTCTCCGATCCGCAGCTCCTGGCGCATGTACGCGAGCTTGGGACCTGGTTCGGCGAGCAGCTGCACGGCATCGCCGCGCGCACGAACCGGGTGCGCGCGATCCGGGGTGCGGGCCTGATGTGGGGGGTAGACGTCGTGGAGCCGGCGGGCGGCATCATCGCCCGGGCACGCGAGGCCGGGCTGCTCATCGTCTCGGCGGGCGAGCACACGCTGCGTATGCTCCCGCCATTGGTCTCGACGCGCGAGGACCTGGCCCGCGGGCTGGCCACGCTCGAAGGGGTCCTCGCCGCGGGCTAGGTGCAGATGCCGATCCCCTCACCGTGGGACTCGTCAGAAGACGATTCCCACGGTGACGGGGATCGTGCGCACATCGCGGAAGAGCGCCTTCCCCTCGTCGATCGACAGGTTCTGCAGGCGTCCCTCGACGAAGCCCGCCACCGCGCCGACGCGGAAGCGCACGCCTGCTCCGCCGTTGTAGGTGAGCGCGGTCTGGCTGACGTCAGTCGTGGCTCCGGTGGCGCCAGTCGTCACGTGGCCGGCGCCGACGCCTCCGATCAGGTAGACGCCGCCGGCGAGCGGGAGCTCGACGTTTCCGAGTACGCTGAGGAGCGATGAGGCGCCCCCGCTGGCGCCATCGCCGGGAATCGCGCGCGCGAGCGTGGCGGGGCGGGAGAGCGTGGCGAGTGCGGGGCTCACGGAGAGCGGCACGACTTCGGCGACCCTGTCCTTGAGGGCGAAGCGCTGGAAGCTGATTTCGGGGCGCAGCCGAATCGCCTGCCCAGCCAGCTTCACGACCAGCGAAACGTCGCCGTGAATGCCGAGGGGGTGGTAGTCCTTGAAGTCCCCCATCGGAATGGCGGCCCCTCCCGACACCACGATCGAAACGGGGCGCGAGGAACCGGCGCCCATCTGTGCGCTCACCGGGGTAACAGCGAGAGAACCGGCCAACAGGGCGAGCACCGTGCCCGATAGATGATGTCGCATCTGATGCTACCCGAGTGTGAGCGCCGGCGGCCGGCGGCGGGGGTGCGGCAACGGGCGTGCAGGCGCACGGCACCCGGTGCAGAATGTACGAACTATTGACGGAATTCTTCCACACCCGGGGCTACATTCTTCACCGCGTACTCCAACCCCTGCCTCATGCGTCGTCTCTTCGCCCTCGCGCCATTCGTCGTTGTATCGAGCCTGGCCTCAGCCCAGTCCGGGACGGCGGCGCCGGCCAAGCCACGACTGGTCGTGCATATCACCGTCGACCAGCTGCGCCCTGACTACCTGGATCTCTACGCGCCGCAGTTCACGGGAGGATTCGCTCGCCTGTTACGCGGCGGGGCGTACTTCCCGAACGGGTACCAGGACCACGGTGTGACCGAGACAGCGCCGGGACATGCGAGCACGATGTCCGGGCGGTTCCCGCGCAGCACAGGGATCGTGGCCAACGATGCCGGCGTGTACGACGTGCAGGCGCCATTGATCGATGCAAAGGGAGACCCGGCGTCGCCGTTCCGCTTCCGTGGCACCACGCTCGGCGACTGGTTGCGCTTCGCCGACCCGCGGACGCGCCTCCTTTCGGTGTCGCGCAAGGACCGTGGCGCGATTCTCCCGTTAGGCAGGGCGAAGGGAGAGGCGTACTGGTACGCGACCAACGGCATGTTCACGACCAGCACGTATTACTCCGACACCCTCCCCACGTGGGTGCAGCGATTCAATGCGCGGCGTCTCCCGCAGTCGTATGCAGGGAAGCAGTGGGACCTCCTCCTGCCACCGTCGGCGTACACCGAGCCCGACACCGTGGCGATCGAGTCGGGCGGGACGGACTACGTCTTCCCGCACCTCTTCCCACGGTCGCCTGAGCAAGCCGCCGCCGCCTTTGCAACCTTCCCGATGATGGATGAGGTCACGTTCCAGCTGGCGCTGGAGGGAGTGACCTCGAAGGAGCTTGGGCGTGACCCGACGCGCACCGACTTTCTGGCCGTGTCGGTCTCGACGACCGATGCGATCGGCCACCGTTTCGGCCCCGACTCGCGCGAGCAGCACGACCAGATCCTTCGTCTCGACCGCTACATGGGGGCGTTCATCGACTCGCTGTATAAGCTCCGCGATTCCTCGACCATCGTCTTCTCGCTCACCGCCGACCATGGGGTGGCGCCGTTCCCGGATGCCGAGGTGAAGAGTCGTTTTCGAAAGGAACCGGCTGGTCGGACCGACCTCCTTCCGGTCGTGCGTGCGCTGTACCAGTCGCTGATGCGCGCCGGCGTGGACACGGCCGGCTTCAAGGAGGACGCCGGAGTGCTCTATCTCGACCCGGTG
>DAIESF010000001.1 GCA_027346425.1 Gemmatimonadota bacterium
ACCCACACGCGCGCGCCGTCATCCATGCGGACGGTGAAACGATAGGTGGCGAAGTCGAAGTAGAGCCGGCGCACCCACGTGGCGGAGAAGTTATCCGGGTAGACGCGGCTGTCTGGCGAGCCAAAGCCCCAGTTGAAATTAACTGCCGGGTCATTGCGGATCAGGACCGGCGGCCCGCTCAGGTTCGGATTATTGAAGTAGTCGCCTTCCCAGTCAGTGATGACAACCGGCGTGGGATATGGCGTCCATGTCGCAGGTATAGGGGTTGCGCTCGGCGGGACGCGCGTGGCCGTCGGCGGAAGCGGGGTCGCGGTCGATGTGGCGGATGGCGCCGCCGTGGGCTGTTCAGTCGGCTCCGGCGTATCGGATGAAACCGGCGGCGCAGCCGTGGCATCTGCATCGAGACCGATGCGACGGGGCGCGTGCTGCACTACAAGGTCCAGGACCCTTCGCTGCGCAACTGGTTCGGACTCGCTCTGGCCGTCCGCACCAACGAGATCAGCGACTTTCCGATCTGCAACAAGAGCTTCGACCTCTCCTACTGCGGGAACGACCTGTAGCCATGTGGAATGCCGGGAAGGTGCGCGTCAATCAAGGGTGGCAGTTCATCGGTGACCTGCGGAGGGCGGTACCGCTAGGTCACCGGGGGCGACCGGAGATTGCCGATCGGCCGTGCGCGAGCGGATGCGTCGCCTGCCAGTCGGGCTGTCCCACCAATGCGATCGCGCTCGATGCGCACGGGATCGAGCGCATCGATCTCGGGCGCTGCGTCTTCTGCAACGAGTGCGCGGTCGCGTGCCCGGAGGGCAAGATCACCTTCACGCCCGACCCTCGCATGGGAGCGGCCACGCCCGCGGATCTCCTCGTGCGACCGGGACGGATTGCGCCGACGCCCGTGGCCACGTCGTCGGCGTTGCACAAGCTCTTTGGCCGATCGCTCAAGCTGCGCCAGGTGTCGGCTGGCGGGTGCAATGCGTGCGAGATGGAGCTGAACGCCCTGGCGAACGTCAACTTCGACCTGCAGCGCTTCGGGATCGAATGGGTCGCGTCGCCGCGCCATGCCGATGCCCTCGTCGTCACCGGACCCATCACCGCCAACATGGCGGCAGCGCTGCAACTGGCATGGGATGCCATGCCGGCACCACGGTTCGTGGTGAGCGTGGGCGCCTGCGCCATATCGGGTGGACTGTACGCGGACTCCCCCGCCCTCGATCGGGGATTCCTGGAACGATGTCAGCCGGCGCTCTTCGTTCCCGGCTGCCCCCCGCACCCCCTGACGTTCGTAGCGGCGATCCTCGATTTGCTGGGGATCGAGACCGAGCGCTAGCAGCGCGTCGGTGCCCCCCAAACTGCATGCTGCGCCGCGGCGCCCCTCCAGTGCCTAGGGCGCGAACACCAGGACCGGCACCGCTGCACCGCGCACCACCTTGTCGGTCACGCTCCCCAGGAGGAACCGTCGCGCCGGTCCGCGCCCGCGTGACGCCATCGCGATCAGCCGCGCGTCGATCTCGCTCGCATAGGCCAGGATCGCTTCGGCGGGGTGGCGATGAACCAGGACGTACGTCGTCACGTGCACTCCCCTCTGACGCAGTCCCTCAGCCACCTCTTCGAGCTGCCGGGTAGCTGCGTCGCGCATGGCGCCGAGCTCCCCCGCAGGGGGCCCGACTTCCGCCGCCGCGGCAGCGGTGAGTTCGTCCAGCGCTGATGGCGGCGGGACGAAGCGCGTGGGGACGACGACGGTCAGGAGATGATACGTGGCCCCCTCACCGGCGAGTGCCAGGGCATCGCCGAGGATCTGCTCACTCCGGTCCTCCAGTTCGAGGGGGATGAGTACGTCGCGAAACAGCGGCTCCCCTTCCCGCGGGGTCGCGCTGCTGACGTCGCGCAACAGGAGCACCGGCTTTGGTGACAGGCGCACCAAGTGATCGGCGACGCTCCCGAGCCACAGCCGGCTCGCCCCAGAGCGCCCGTGCGTGGTCATCACCACCAGGTCGTAGTCACCCTGGGCCAGCTCTGCCGCGATGCGCTCGGCAGCATCTCCCTCGAGCAGCGTGGCTCGCGTGGGGAGGTTGGGCGACAGCTCAGCCAGCCGTTTCCCCAGCGAAGTCACCATGGCCTGCGCTTCAGCGCGTTGGTCGTGGTCGAAGCGGGTGTCGCGAATCGGGGCGCCGCCGGCGCGCACGGGGTCGATCGCCGGCGCCATGACGGTGACGGTCTCGACGCGCGAAGCACCGAGACGGCGTCCAATGGCGAGGGCCACAGGGATCGCCGTTTCGGAGAGGGTGGAGCCGTCGATGGGGACGAGGATCGATCGCATGGTCTCTCCCGGCGCTTAGGGTGATTCGTGCGCGTTACCACGTCGCGTCGCGCGAGGGTGGCGCGACGGCGCAGGTGACGCCTGCCTCTCAGTGTACCGGCACCCGTGCGGTCCTGCAGTCGGCCAACAGCCCGCAGACCTCCCGGGAGATCCCTGAATCAGTCGCCTCGACTTCTCGTCTTCTCGATTACGGCGCCACCTCGTGGAAGGTGATCGCCGTCTCGCGATCCACCGCCCATCGCATCCCCCAGGAGTCCTCGAAGAGGATGAGCGGCTTCCCGGCTGCGTCGTACAGGATCATGCGTCCGCGCTCGCGTCCGATGCGCTCGATCGCGTCCTTGGGCCCTGTGACCCAGCGCGGGTAGCGCCCGGCGATCTTCTCCAGCCGGCAGCGGACGCCGTACTCGTGCTCCAGGCGGTGCAGCATCCCGTCGAACTGGAGCATCCCCACCGCGCCGATGAGCGGCGTGGGGCCCGAGACCTCGGTCGGTGACGTGAAGAAGACCTGCGCCGCCCCCTCCTCGGTGAGCTGGCGCAGCCCGGCATCGAGCTGCTTGCGTTTCATGGGGTCGATGAGGACGACGCGGGCGAAGTGCTCGGGGGGGAAGCGCGGGATCCCCTTGAACTCGAGTGTCCCCTCCTCGGCCAGGGTGTCGCCGATGCGCAGGTTCCCGCGGTCGATCACCCCGATCACGTCGCCCGGCCACGCCTCCTCGACCGCCGTGCGCTCGCGGGCCATGAACTGTTGCGGTGCCGACAGGCGCAATCGCTTCCCGGTGCGCACGTGCCCCACGTCCATCCCGGCGGTGAAGTGCCCCGAGCAGACGCGCACGAAGGCCACGCGGTCGCGATGCCGCGGGTCCATGTTCGCCTGGATCTTGAAGACGAAACCGGTGAAGCGCGGGTCGGTGGGCTCGACGGGCCCCGCCGTGCTCTCCCGCGCCAGCGGAGGCGGGGAGAGGTCGAGGAACTCGCGCAGAAACGGCTCGACTCCGAAGTTTGTCAGCGCGCTCCCGAAGAAGACCGGGGAGAGCTCGCCTCGCAGGATGGCGTCGCGGTCGAAGGGGTGCCCCGCCGCGTCGAGGAGCTCGATGTCGTGCAGCAGCTGGCGGTACGGCAGGTCGCCCAGCTGGTCGCGCGTCGCCTCGCCGTGCAGCGACAGGAGCTGCTCGGTGGCACGGGTCGCCCCGTGGTGCTCGTCCTTCCCGAAGAGGTGGATCCGGTCGAGGCGCCGGTCGTAGACCCCCACGAAGGCGTTCCCGTCGAAGATCGGCCAGGTGATCGGGTGGCACTGAATCCCGAGGTCGTTCTCCACGTCGCTCACGAGCTTCAGCGAATCTTCGCCCACCCGGTCGCACTTGTTGACGAAGGTGAAGATCGGCGTCCGGCGGCGCTTGCAGACCTCGAACAACTGTCGCGTCCGCTCCTCGACCCCCTTGCGATTGTCGAGGAGCATGACGGCGCTGTCGGCGGCGACGAGGGTGCGGTACGTGTCCTCCGAGAAGTCCTCGTGCCCCGGGGTGTCGAGGAGGTTGACGGCGTACCCCTCGTACTCGAACTGCATCACACTCGAGGTCACCGAGATGCCACGCTCCTGCTCCAGCTTCATCCAGTCCGATGTGGCGTGCCGCTCGGCGCGCCGCGACTTGACCGAGCCGGCGAGGTGGATTGCCCCGCCGTACAGAAGGAGCTTCTCGGTGAGCGTCGTCTTCCCGGCGTCAGGGTGACTGATGATCGCGAAGGTGCGTCGGCGCGCCACCTGGGCGGCCATCTCGAGTGGGGGAGCGGAAATCATCCCACAAAGCTATTCGGTCGACTCCCCGGGGTCTCGGCGCGAGCGCCCGATACGCCATCCCTTCGCCCACCTCTCTCCTCCCCGCCGGCCTCCCCCTCCCGCGCTTTCCCAGTCTTGCGCGTATAATCTGCCGAGGTCCGCCCCCTCCGGGGGCGACCGCTCGCCAGTCACAGCTAGACCGGAGCCCCCATGCCTCAAACGCTGGTTCGTTCCCTTCACCGGGGCGCAGTCGCTGCCCTCCTCGCGTTCGCGACGCCATTTGCCATCGGCGCTCAGCAGGGGGGCGACCCCTCTTGGCAGCCCCGCGAGGTGCTGACCAAGGAGTCCTACGTCGCGCCGCCGGCTGCGATCGCCCGCCTGGTCACCGCTCCACGCCAGAACCAGGCGCCGCTCACCGACCTGAGCCCGGACCGGAAGCACTTCATGCGGCTGGTCTCCGACGGGCTTCCGTCGGTGCAGACCTTCGGCAAGCCGCACTACTACCTGGCTGGCCTTCAGGTGGACTATCAGGGCAACCGGTCCCGCGCCCTCACCAATCGCGGTGCCACGGCGATCGCCCTGGTTGACGCGGCCACCGGAAAGTCGCGGACGATCGACGCCCCCAAGGGGGCGACGATTGCGGCGCCGACGTGGTCGCCCGACGGCTCGCGCATCGCCTTCCTCGCCCTCTTCCCCGATGCCACCAAACTCTATGTTGCCGACGTGGCGACGGGGAAGGTGCGTCTCCTGACGCCAGCCCCGCTCCTGGCCACGCTGGTGACCGGGGTGGACTGGACCGGGAACGGGACCAAGGTCGTCACGGTCCTCGTTCCCGATGGACGCAAGGCGGAGCCGAAGCGCCCGGCGATCGAGACCGGCCCCCTCGTGCGGCTGACGGACGAGCAGAAGAACAAGACGCGCATCTACGCCTCGCTCCTGCGCGACTCGTTCGAGAAGGATCTGCTGGAATACTATGCCACCGGGCAACTCGCCGCCGTGGACGCCAAGTCGGGGGCGGTGACGAAGATCGGTGCCCCGGCGATGATCGCCGGCGTCGACCCGTCGAGCGACGGGAAGTACTTCCGCGTGACGCGGATGGACGAGCCGTTCTCGTACATCGTGCAATACAACAACTTCGCCCAGCGCGAAGAGCTGTGGGACGCCTCGGGGGCGGTCGTCACGACGCTCGTGACCCGGGCGCTGCGCGAGGGCGATACCCCCGTTGCCGACGGCCCCACGGCGTCGGAGGCGGCGGACACCGCCAGGCGCAACATCGGCTGGCTGCCGAACGGCGCCGGCCTCTACTTCCTCAAGCAGGATCCGGCCCCGCCGCGCACCAACGGCGCCGATTCGGCCGAGGCGCCCCGCGCCCCCGGGGCCAACGGGGCGCGCCGCAAGGACAAGCTCTTCGCCTGGGCGCCGCCGTTCACCCCCGGTACCGAGAAGCTCCTCCACGAGAGCGACGCGCGCATGAGCGGTGTCCTCTTCGCCGAGGACGCGAAGATGGCCTTCATCGCCGAGAACACGATGGGAACGGGGCAGGTGTATGCCACGTACTTCGACGAGCCTGGAAAGCGATACTCGCTGTGGCGCCTGCGTGGCATCACCGCCAACGTTGGGCGCCGCAGCGGCTTCTTTGGCGGCGGGCGCGGTGGCACCGGCGCCGACTCGCTCACCTTCTACCAGAACCCCGGCGACCTGATGCTGCGCCGCGGCAAGCTGGGGGGCGACGTCGCCATGCTCTCCAGCGACGGACAGCATGCCTACTTCGAGGGGACGCGCTACTTCAAGGACTGGCGGGCGCAGGCCCCGCGTGGCTTCGTCGACAAGGTCGAGATCAGGACCGGGAAGAAGGTGCGCCTGTTCGAGGGGGCGGCCGACACCTTCGAATCGGTCACCGCCTCGCTCGACGACGACTTCACCAAGGCGGTCATCACCCGCGAATCGCCGACGATGGTGCCGAATACCTTCGTCCGCGATATCGCCAGCGGAGCACTGACGCCGCTCACCAGCAACACCGACCTGACCCCGGAGTTCACCAACGCCATACGCAAGCGGGTCGAAGTCACCCGCGCCGATGGGATCAAGTTCATGGTGAACGTGACGCTCCCGCAGGACTATCGCGCGGGAACGCGCCTCCCGGCGATGCTCTGGCTCTATCCGTACGAGTACACCGGCCAGGAGGGATACGACCGCACCCTACGCACGGAAAACGTCAATCGCTTCCCGCAGGCCGGGCCGCGCACCATCGAGTACCTCGTGACCCAGGGGTACGCGGTGGCCAACTTCAACCCGCCCGTGATCGGGTCGGCCGGGCGTATGAACGACAACTACGTCACCGACCTGCAGAAGAACCTCATCGCCGTGATCGACGAACTCGACCGTCAAGGGTGGATCGATCGCACCAAGCTCGCCATCGGCGGGCACAGCTACGGCGCCTTCACGACGGTGAACGCGCTGGTGCACACGCCGTACTTCAAGGCGGGGATCGCCGGCGACGGGATGTACAACCGCACCCTCACGCCGAGTGGCTTCCAGAGCGAGCGGCGCGACTTCTGGGAAGGGCAGAAGACGTACCTCGACATGTCGCCGTTCTTCGAGGCCGACAAGCTCACCGGCGCCCTCCTGATGTATCACTCCATCGAGGACCAGAACGTCGGCACCGCCCCC
>DAIESF010000004.1 GCA_027346425.1 Gemmatimonadota bacterium
GTCGACGGGACGGCCCGTTCCGCCTCCTGCGTCGCCTCGATTTTTCGAGCGAGCGGGTGGAGGTTCGGGATGAGGTCGTTGCCGATGAACGCGAGGGCGTGACCGGGGTGTGGCGCCCGCGTGCGTTCACGGCGGTCCACATGGGCTCAGCCCGCTACTTCAGCGGGCGGGATCTCGTGGACGCCTCGGGCGGGGCGGCGATATCCCCAGAGCACCTCGCTCCCCGCCTCGGGAGAGCGGGACGGTTTACCCTCCGACTCGTCATTTCATGTGCAGCAGGGCGCGCCCCTTCGGTCACACAGGACGACACCCCCGACGCGTGACCCGGACCCGATCCTCACTACCCACCCGATGATTTACGTCCTGCTCCCCGCGTACAACGAGGAAGACGCCATCCGGCCACTGATCGAGAAGATCGCCGTGGCGATGGCCGAACTCGAGGCCGACTATCAGGTCGTGGTGGTGAACGACGGGAGCCGCGACCGCACGCTGGCCCGCTGCAACGAGTTGTCGCAGCAGCATCCCATCCACGTCATCACCCACAAGCTCAATCGCGGCCTCGGCGAGACGATTCGCGACGGGATGGAGTACATCGCCGAAGTCGGGAACCGACGCGACATCGTGGTACGCATGGACTGCGACGACACCCATGAGCCGCGCTACATCAGCGGGATGGTGGAGAAGATTCGTGCAGGGTGGGAGGTCGTGATCGCCTCGCGATACGCCCCTGGCGGCGGACAGATCGGTGTGGACTGGTATCGGCGCACGATCGGCCGCGGCGCCAACACGCTCATGAAATTTTGCTTCCCGATGCCGGACATCTGGGAGTACACCAGCGGCTTCCGCGCGTATCGCGTGGCCCTCATCCAGGATGCGATCGCGATCTTCGGCAACCAGTTCATCGACCTCAAAGGGATGGGGTTCACCGGGACGGTGGAGAAGCTGGTGAAGTGCCGCATGCTGGGAGCGCGGGTCACCGAGCATGGATTCGTCCTGCGCTACGACCAGAAGGTGGGGCCGAGCAAGGTCATCACCTCACTCACGACCCTCGGCTACCTGATGGTGATCGCCAAGTACGTCGTCTACTGGGGCGACATCGGCGCCCGCTGGAAGCGGCAGTGCGCGGAGCGCCGCCAGGTGGCCTACGATGAGCACGGGATGCCCC
Organism: Gemmatimonadota bacterium; assembly: GCA_027346425.1. Classification (GTDB taxonomy): domain Bacteria; phylum Gemmatimonadota; class Gemmatimonadetes; order Gemmatimonadales; family Gemmatimonadaceae; genus SCN-70-22. The sequence continues at coordinate 1,166 of DAIESF010000004.1, forward strand.
GCGAGACGGTGGAGCTGAAGCGCGCATGTGCGGCATAGCCGGGATCGTCGCGCTCGACCGGGGGGCCCCTCCCGATCCCGAGACGTTAGGCGTGATGCTCGAGGCGATCGCGCATCGCGGTCCTGACGGCGAGGGGACGCACTTCGACGGTCCGGTCGCACTCGGGCACAAGCGACTCGCCATCATCGACCTCGAGTCGGGGCGGCAGCCGATGTGCAACGAGGACGGCACCATCTGGATCACCTTCAACGGCGAGATCTACAACTACGTGGAGCTGCGCCGCGAGCTGGCGCGCCACCACCAGTTCCGCACGCAGAGCGACACCGAGGTCATCCTCCACCTGTACGAGGAACTCGGCGAGCGCTGCCTGGAGCGGTTGAACGGGATGTTCGCCTTCGCGATCTGGGACAGCCGCCAGCAGCGGCTCTTCGCGGCGCGCGACCGCATCGGGATCAAGCCGTTCTACTGGACGATGACCGACCACGCCCTCCTTTTCGCCAGCGAGCCCAAGGCGCTGCTGGCAACGGGGATGGTGAATGCCGAGCCCGATGCCAGCGGTCTCGAGGAGTACCTCACCTTCCAGTTCTGCCTCGGGGAACGCACGCTCTTCCGCGACATCCGCAAGCTGGAGCCCGGGCACTACCTCACCTTCCGTCCCGGGCGTGACCGCGCGCCGGCGGACGTGTGCTACTGGGACTACAACTACGAGCTCGACTTCCACCACACCGAGGAGTATTACCGCGAGCAGCTGGTCGCCATCCTGAATGACGCCGTCCGCTTGCAGCTGCGAAGCGACGTCCCGGTGGGGGCCCACTGCTCGGGGGGGATCGACTCGTCCACGGTGGTCTCGCTCGCCGCCCGGCATTATCCGCACACCCTGCGGACCTTCACCGGCGCCTTTCGCGAGGGACCGCAGTACGACGAGACACGATATGCACGGGCGGTCGCCGACAACGTGAAGGCCGAGTATCACGAGGTGTGGCCCTCGGCCCGCGAGTTCGCCGACACGCTGCCGTGGCTCATCTACATGATGGATGAGCCGGCCGCCGGACCGGGACTCTTCCCGCAGTACGCGGTGTCGAAGCTGGCGCGCCAGCACGTGAAGGTCGTGCTGGGCGGACAGGGCGGCGACGAACTGTTCGGCGGCTACGCGCGTTACCTCGTCGCCTACCTCGAGCAGGCGCTCAAGGGGGCGATCTACGGCACCGGGAGCGACCCGCGCTACGTAGTGTCGTGGGACTCCATCGAGCCGTCGCTCGGGATGCTCAAGCAGTACCGCCCCATGCTGCAGAGCTTCTTCAAGGAAGGGCTGTTCGAGGAGATGGACCGCCGCTACTTCCGGCTCGTGTCGCGCATCGAGGATGCCGAAACGCTCATCACCAGCGACGTGTGGGGCCCCACGTCGCGCGACCGGATGTTCGAGTCCTACGCCCAGATCTTCAACAACCCGTCCACCAAGTCGTACTTCAACAAGATGACGAACTTCGACCTCAAGACGCTGCTCCCGGCGTTGCTCCAGGTCGAGGATCGCACCAGCATGTCGGTCTCGCTGGAGTCGCGCGTTCCGCTCCTCGATCATCGCATTGCCGAGTTGGTCACGCGCATGCCGCCCGCCATGCGATTCAAGGGGGGCGACTCCAAGCGCATCTTCCGCGAGTCGATCCAGCCGTTCATCCCCGAGGCCGTCTTCACGCGCCGCGACAAAATGGGATTTCCCGTCCCGCTCACCGAATGGCTGCGCGGCCCCATCCGCGACTTCGTCGGCGATGTGCTGCTGAGCGACCGTGCGCGCCAACGCGGCGTGTACCGCATGGACGGGGTGGAGCAGGTGCTGGCAAAGGAAGCAACGTTCGGCCGGCAGCTCTGGGGACTGCTGTCGCTCGAGCTGTGGTATCGCGCCTTCGTGGATGGCGAGCGGCTCCCGCGACGGGGCGAGCGACGCTCCGTCGCGGTCGTCACGTGACGATCGCTGGGCAGTGACGCGTCTCCCCGCAGCGGCCGCAGAGCAGCCAGCGACGCGGGGCGCGATGGGCGCCGCGCTCGCCGTGGTGCTCCTGCACATCGCGATCGCCTGGGGGCACCCCGCACTCTTCTGGGGTGACAACGGGCGCTGGCTCCACGAGCTCGACCGGGTCGCGCACGGCGCGACCGTGTATCGCGACATCTACTGGTCGTTCCCGCCGCTGGCCATGTGGCTGCTCGGCGGCGCGACTCGCGTGATCGGCTCCGACCTTTCGCAGGTCTGGACGCTCACCTCGCTCCTGGCCGTGGGCATCGCCCTCACCTACGGCGCCGTGGTGGCTCGCCTGGTCCCCGGGCGACTGGCGATCACTCTCGCTGCCACCGGCATGCTCCTCGGCGCGGCATATTCGCAGCAGTTCTCGGCACCGTTGGCGTTAGGCATGTACACCCCCGCCGCACCGGTGGCGTTCTTCTGCCTCGTGGGGCAACTCCTCCTGTTCCTGCGCGACTGGGAGCGCCCGTCGTCGGTACACGCGTTGTCCGTAGGGGCAGCCGGCGGGCTGGGCGTTCTCGCGAAGCACGACGTCTGGATCCCGTGCCTCGTGCTCGCGATCGCCGCGGCCACCCTCACTGCGCCGGGACGCGAGGGACGAGCGCCGCGACTCGTGGCAGCGCTCGGTGGACTCATGGTGACATGCATGGCCGGAGCGGCGATTCTCGTCGCACAACACGACCTTGCTGCCCTTGTCGACATCTTCGCGGGCTTCGGCCAGCTGGACGAGTATGCGGGTGTCTACCTCCCGAATGTCTCGCAGCTGACGGTGGAAGTCTTTACGCTCGGACTCGCGATCGCCGTCGCCGCCATGGTGGCGTGGGCTGGTGGCGCCGTGCGCGCTCGTCGCGTACGGGTCGCCATTGCGGCCGGACTCGTGCTCGCCGCAGCCGCAACGGCGCTCTGGTGCTGGAAAGCAGAGACCGTTGCGCGAGATGTGCTGACGCACGGTCAGCCCGCACTGCGAACGCCGTTCCACGCGGCGCTTCGCCCGATCCGGCCCACACCCGAGGCGCGACTTCGGAAGGCGTTCGCTGCGCTGCGTCTGCAGGCGCTCCGCCACGTGATTCCGACGCTGGCCACACTCGCCTTGCTCGCCCTTCTGGCCGCGAGCCGCTCGCGTATCGCGAACGCGAATCGGTGGCGCCTGTTGATCGTGCTTCTGATCGTATGCCTATCGCTCCGTGCGCGCCGCATGATCGCGTTCACCGAATGGTCCACGCTCATGCTCGAAATCCCGGTGTATGCGGCATCGCTCGCCCTTGTGTGGCCAACGCTTCGCCGGCCGGGGGTCCGCGCATTGCAGCTGGGATGCGCGATCCTCGCGCTATTCGCCCTCCGCATGCACTGGGAGGACGGCTACGGCGTGGCGAGCCGCCGGGGGATTGGGGTGGCCATCGACACACCCCGGGGACGGATCCGCATGCCGCCGGGACTGGTGAGCGACCTCGCGTACGTTCGCGATCTCGGGCTTGCCATCGACCCTAGTGGCACGCGCCCCATCTTCGCCTTCGGCTACAGTGGTGCGCTCGCGTATTTCCTCGACCGCCCTTCGGTCGATCCCCTCTCGCAGGGATTCCGTTTCTCGGTCCTCCCGACGCCCGACAGCGCCTACCGCATCGCCGCTCGGGTCAAGCCCCGGCTGATCCTCGTCGACAACGTCGCCTACGGAGAGCCGGTCCAGGCCGCCAGGTTCGCTCCGTGGCGATGGATGCCGGAGATGGCGGTGAACGCGTACGAGCGCGTCGATCGCCCGCTCTTCGACGCACTGCGTGACGGTTGCGACGTCGTGACCCTTCCGCGCCGACGCTCGGCCATCTTTACGGTCTACGATTGCGCCTCGGCGACTCGGCACTCGGGAGCCGGATCATGAGCGTACGATCACCGATCCCTCCCGCATCCCGCGATCACCGCGCATGAAAGTCCTGACGATCGTGGGCGCACGCCCCCAATTCATCAAGGCCTGGCCCGTGGGCCGCGCCCTGGCCCGTCACGGCGTCGAGGAGCACCTCGTGCACACCGGGCAGCATTACGATGCCCTGATGTCGCAGGTCTTCTTCGACGAAATGGGAATCAGGCGTCCCGACTGGAACCTCGAGGTCGGCAGCGACAGCCACGGAGCGCAGACCGGGCGCATGTTGATGGCGCTGGAGCGGGTCATGGTGGAAGAGCGACCCGACTGGGTGCTCGTCTACGGAGACACGAACAGCACCTTGGCGGGTGCCCTGGCGGCCTGCAAGCTCGAGATCCCCATCGCCCATGTGGAGTCGGGGCTGCGTTCATTCAACCGCAGCATGCCCGAGGAGCACAATCGAGTCCTGACTGATCACTGCTCCGAACTCCTGATGTGTCCCACGCAGACTGCCGTCGAAAATCTCGCTCGCGAGGGAGTGACACGGGGAGTTCACCTCGTCGGGGACGTGATGTACGACGCCGTGCTCCACTTCGGGGTGATGGCCCGTGAGCGCTCGCGCATCCTCGAGACGGCGCAGGTGGAGGAGGGTGGCTACTACCTCGCGACGATTCACCGCGCATACAACACCGACGACCCCCTTCGGCTGCGCGCCTTGCTCGAATCGCTCGAGTTGCTCGACGCCCCCGTCATTCTCCCCATCCACCCGCGCACGCGTAGCCGGTTGGCCGATCGCTTTCCTAGCGCCACCTTCGCCGACGTGCGACTGATCGACCCGGTCGGCTACCTCGACATGCTGCGATTGGAGCAGGGGGCGAAGGCGATCGTGACCGATTCGGGGGGGGTGCAGAAGGAGGCGTTCTGCTTCGGCGTCCCGTGCTTCACGATGCGTCCGGAAACCGAATGGATTGAAACCGTGGCCAGCGGATGGAACACCTTGGTGGGCGAGACGGGGGGGGAGAGTGCGCTTGCTGCGCTCGTGACCGCCTGGCGCCGTCCCGTTGGCTCTCCCCCCCCGCTGTTTGGCGCGGGTGATGCCGCCGACCAGATCGCCGCGCTCCTGGCTGGCGTGGGGCACGGCGGAGGGTAGCGCGAGCGTTCGTCCACGGCGCAGGGAATCACCGTTCACCCGCGAGGGAGCGCCGGCACGCGCCGCGAGGGGGCGGAAGGAGTTGCCCACGCGTGTAGAGCCAAGTACTCGCGCTGAAGGAACGACGCAACAGCGCCGCCTCGATTGCAAGGCGGCGCTGTCATGGGTTCCAGTTGGCTGGACCTGCCCAGTCGGAGCTAGCGCGACGTGGATCGCACTGGACCGTCTTGACTTACGAGCAGCGACCCGCCGGGTCGGCGGTGCACCCATCGTTCCGCGTGGCCCCGCCGTCAAGGACGCCATAGCGCCCCTGCAGCGTGATCTCACGGAACGTTCCGAACTTGGTCAGTTCTGGAGACTTGTACATGAAGATCCTCCCTGTTTCTCCGGGAACGGGTCCCGGCGCCATGCGATCCCCCGTGACCGCAATTCTACCACACAACCTATGCAACTATCAAGCTAACAAACCCTACCGACAGTCAGGATTTCCTGAAGGGCGATCCCCTACGACCCCAGTGACCGAAGCCACCACTCGGACTGCACCGCCATCAACAGGGCGTTCGCGCGCTCCAAATCACTCCATGCGCCATCCAGATAACTGTTGATTTCACCCAACAGTACCCGGTGATCTACGACACCAACCTCTGCGAGAAGCATGCCACTCCGGAAGGCGTCACGCCCTTCCAGCAGGTGAGCATGCAGAGTTCGCTCGAGGTAGGTCGCGGGAAGGCCCGTGCGCTCCGCTCGCGGGGCGATGACCTCGTCCGGGAGAAGACCGTGCATCGAGCGCCGCAGGAGGTGCTTGTTCTGGCGGCCGGAATTGCTCTCCCAACGAGGGCGGGTGGCGGCGAAGCGCACAACCCTGTTGTCCAGAAGGGGGGTGCGAATCTCGACCCCCTGCGACTGACAGATCGAGAAGAGCAGCGCCGTGATGCGCTCGGGGAATGAGGAACGCAGGAACCAGGTGCGGCCGAGGGCGGAGAGCCCTTCACCGGGTCGTCGCGGAACGTCGATGCGGCGGCGTGCGCGCAGTTCCTCGGACCGTCGCATCCCATCGGCCACCCACCTCGGTATCTCGCGCACGTGCGGATCACTCAGCTGTCGGCCACCCCGTAGCGCGGCAATCGCCTGGAGGACGGGGCGCGGGAGGTTCGGTTGTACCGCTGTCTTGAAGATGCGGTACGGCGTCATCCGCCCGAGCAGCTGGTGCCACTCCCGGTGAAACTGAAGCAGGCGTCCCTGGCGCAGGAGGTCGGCGAGGAAGATCGGCGAGGTCGAGAACCAGGGGTCGCCCCCGTTGCCGTTCAGCGCGATGCGGGCGCCTTGGGCGCGGCACCCCCTCGCCAAGGCGCGATTCCAGAGTTCGTAGGTGTGCGAGATGGGCTCGTCGCGATGCCGCGCCCGGTCGAGCGAGGGCTCGAAGGCTGGGACGTCGTCGATCGGGATGTAGAACGGCTCGGCCCCCCAGCGGCGGGTCGTCGCCGCAATCAGCTCGTCCTCACGCCCAGGGTCGCCCATCGGGTGCGAGAAGGAGACCGACCGCAGTGGCGCTGGAGTATCCGCCGTCCCCAACCGCCAGTTACCGGCCGCGTAGACGGCGGGAGAATCGTAGCCCCCGCTCAACATGACTGCGCTCCCCCTCGACAGGTCGGCGCGCTCGGCCACCGCGTCGCCGAGGAGACGACGCAGCTCCTCGGCTCCCTCCTCGAAGGGGACGCCTGAATCCTGTTCGAAGATCGGGACCTCCCACCATCGGTTGACCTCGCTCCGTCGCCCAGCCCGGTACGTCAGGGCATGGCCGGCGGGGATGCGATGGATCGCCGAGAACGCCGTTTCTGCCGGATTGGCGAGGTCGATGTCGGCGGTGTCTTCGACCAGGGCCATGAGGTTGAAGTCACCCCTGCACCCTGGAACTGATCTCACCGTGCGGAGCCTGCTCGCGACGACGATCCCGTCATCCCCGATGGAGGTGTGAAACAGGGTGCGGGATGCCGAGTGATCGCGCGCCGCAAACAGGGTCCGCTCACGCGCGTCCCAGACGACGAAGGCGAATTCCCCCTCCAGGCGATCGACGCATCGCCATTGCCAGGCGCGGACGGCGGCGAGTATGGCGTGCGCGGCTGGTGCGCCGAGGTCGAGCTGGGCTTCGCCCGCGCGCGCCAGCGCCGTATTGAGCGCCTGGCGGTAGAAGAGGGCGGCGTGGGCAATCACGGTGTAGCGACCGTCAGTTGCAATTCGCCGGTCGGCCACCTCATCCCACCGAGGGGAGGCGACAGCGAGTGCCACGTCGGGGGAGGGGCGCGCGAGCGCCACCGTCCCGTCGGCCGGCGAACTCGTTCCATTGAGGAGCGCGCGCACTTCCCCGTCCCCAAGCCCGGCCGAGGGACCAACGAGCGCGAGGAGGACGGTCACGAATGCCAGTCCGCGATGGTCGTCGCGACGTCGCCCACGGATTCGAGCGCCCGCGCGACTTCGAGCCGATAGACGGGGACGGCCGACGCCAGGGTGGCGCATCGATCAAAGACGCGCATCGACTCCCGTCCCCCCATCAGTGCACCGAGCTTGGAGTGCGTCATCAGCGTCACCGCAGCCTGCGCCCCCGTCAGCTGGGTACGGCGCACCAGCGCCCCCCCATCGCTTTCCGGCACCGGGACCAGCTCATAGAGTGCGGCGAGCGGAACCGAGTCGTGTTGGACAAGGGAGTCCGGGAGGGTGTCGAACGTGCGCTTTTCACTCAACCCAACCCGCCAGTCACCGAGCTCGCCGAAGCGTTCGGCCGCGTCGTTCCAGAGACGTACCGAATGGACCCCTGGGCGGGCCTCCACCCGTTCGGGATCGACGGGGAGAGTATCGTCGGTGAGGAGCCGGGCCCCGCGGGCGGCGAGAGTCAGGGCCAGGGTCGATTTCCCGGACCCCTTCGGGGCGAGGAAACCAATCCCCTTCCCGCCAATCGAGACCGCGCTCCCGTGCAGGCAGAGAATGCCACGCTCGTGGGTGGCGACGGCGAGGACCCGGCCGAGGATGTCCACTCGCACCAGCTCGCGATCGCTCCCCGGGGCAGGGTACCAGGTGATGACCGTCCCTTCCTCGGTCACGTCGAAGGTACCAGTATCGTCGAAGACGAGACGAAGCCCCTGTGGGGTACGAGTGAGGGTGGCTTGGATTCCGGGGGCGAGTTCATCGCGACCGGATGGGGGAGCGAGCTCCGCTGGCGGAGGAGCATCCGAGACGCGAAGTGTCCAGTCCGCGGGTTGGCTCCCCTCGTCCTCGCGAAGTTCCGGAAAAGAAAAGGGGGTGGCGAAGACCCCGCCGAATACGCGATACCGCAGCATGTTAGGTGTCGCCCACTTGAATCGTCAAAGGTTACTGCCTGTTGGAAGGCCTCGCCATTGGCGCGCGCCGCCCGCATTTCCAAATTCTGTCCTTCGTTAACCGCCGGTGCATCCGACCAGTCCACAACCAGCCGTCGCATCACCCCCGCCGGTTGCAAGCATCGTGCGACTCGCGCTCTGGTCGGCGCTGGTGGCGGGCATCGGTGAAGTCGCGCTGCGCCTGCTCGCGCGACAGGTGCTCTCCAGACCGGTATTCCTGAATCCCGCGGCTGTCTGGATGGCGCCGCTCTCGGCGCTCGTCGTCTTCACGCCCTTCATCGCCTTGGCATGGCTGGTGGGGCGGTGGTGGGGAGGGCGGGTAGCGTGGCTGGCGGCAGTGGCCGCGGCGGCGTTCCTGCCGGCGTTCGATGGGCTGCTGCTGGTGCCTCGCGTTCATCAGGCGGCGCTGGCGACTCTTGCGGCCGGGGTGGCGTCACAGGTGCTGTGGGTGGCCCGGCGCCACGCCGAGCTCTTCGCCCGGCTCGTTAGGTGGAGCACGGCGCTGCTGGGCGTGGTGTCAGTCGCGGGGGGGGTGGTGACCACACGTGGGATCCGCAGCGCCCAGTCGGGGGATGTCGGCGCCGGCGACGCTGCGCCTAGCGTCCTCCTCCTCGTGCTGGACACGGTGCGGGCAATGGAGCTATCGGCGTACGGCTACGATCGCCTCACGTCCCCGAACCTGGCGGCGCTGGCGGCGGACGGCGTGCGCTTCGATCGCGCGATCGCCACAGCGCCCTGGACGCTCCCGACGCACGCGTCGCTCTTCACCGGGCGCTTCCAGCGCGACCTCTCCGTCGGATGGATGACACCGCTCGACACGGTGCCGCCCACCCTGGCCGAGCACTTCTCCGCGTTAGGCTACGCCACCGGAGGGTTCGTCGCCAACCTGCACTTCACATCACGGGAGTACGGCCTGGGGCGAGGCTTCCAGGTGTACCGCGACTACCCCGTCAGCGGGAGCCAGCTGATCGGATCGACCATGCTGGGGCTCAGGGCCATCGAGGTGTACGACGGGCTGACCGGGCAATACGTCCAGGCCGGGCGAAAGGACGCGAAGCGCGTGGTGGATGAGTTTCTGGCATGGCAGTCGTCGCAGGGGAGGCGCCCGTATTTCGCATTCCTCAACCTTTTCGACGCCCATGAGCCGTACGCCCCGGAGTCGCCCTACGACCTCATGTTCGCGCGGACGGAGCCCCCGACGCGCAAGCTCCTGGTCGGGCGCCGACACTCCCCGGCCGAAGTGCAGGGGCTTCGCGATGCGTACGACGGAGCCATCGCCTCGCTCGACGCGCAACTCGGGCGCTTGTTCGCGGAGCTTCGCCGACGCGGCGCCTTGGAGCATACCATCGTCGTGGTGACGGCCGACCACGGTGAGGAATTCGCCGAGCACGGTTATGTGTCGCACGGAAACGGGCTGAACTTCCCCGCCCTGCACGTCCCGCTGGTGGTGCGGTGGCCTAAGGGAGGCGTGCCCCGCAACGCTGTGGTGACGTCATCCGTCTCCCTGGTCGACGTCGCCGCCACGATCATCGACCTCGCCGGGGGGAGCGCCCAATCGACGTTTCCCGGGTCGTCGCTGGCTCCCCTCTGGCGCGGCGGATCCCAGCCAAACGCGTCGCCGATTCTCTCGGAGCTGTACAAGGCGCGCAATCAGCCCGACTGGTATCCGGCGTCGAACGGTGACATGCACTCGCTCGTGCAGGGACGCTTCCACCTGATAGTCGGCCCCAAGGAACGCGCGGAACTATACGACATCGTGGCCGATCCGCTCGAACAGACGAACCTGATGGACAGTGCGGTGCCTGCGGACACGCTGGCCGAGATGCAGAAGACGCTGGCAGGGTTGCAGAGAGCAGACAGCGGGTTCCGATGATCGGCGTGCGGGCGCTGTTACACGACCCGCGCGCGGGCCGTTTGCCATCTGCGCATCGTCACCAAG
>DAIESF010000015.1 GCA_027346425.1 Gemmatimonadota bacterium
ATCGCCAGCCCCACCGCCGCTTCAGCGGCGGCGACGGTCATGACGAACACCACGAACACCTGCCCCGTCATCCCGTACAGCTTCGAGAAGGCGACAAACGACAGGTTGACGGCGTTGAGCATGAGCTCGACACACATGAAGATGATGATCGCGTTCCGGCGCGTGAGGACACCGATCACCCCGATGGTGAACAGCACGGCCGATAGCGCGAGCGCTTCGGGAACCATCATGCGGATGCCCTCCGCTTGCCGAGGACGATGGCGCCGACGATGGCCACCAGCAGCAGGACGCTAGTGAGTTCGAACGCCAGGAGGTTGTCGCTGAAGAGTGGTTTGGCCACCGCGCCGACCGCGTTGAGACCCTGCATGCTCTCGGCGCGCGCGAAATCGCTCTGCACCAGGGAGGTGGGGGCGGGCGAACGCGACAGCGCCATCACCTGCGCCAGCAGTGCCAGCCCAATCAGCCCGGCCGCGAGGCGTCCCCACGTGCCGCGCAGGTCGGACAGCTCATCAGGGTGCCCGAGGTTGAGCAGCATGACGACGAAGAGGAAGACGACCATGATGGCCCCGGCATAGACCAGGACCTGGATCACCCCGATGAAGTGCGCTTCCATCATCACGTAGAGCGCCGCCAGGGAGAACATGGTGTTCACCAGCCACAGCGCCGCGGCCACCGGGCTCTTGCGGGTCACGAACGCGAGCGCCGAAGCGATCGCGATGAGCCCGAAGAGATAGAAGTGGAGTTGGTAGAAGAAGTTTGGCATCACTCGCCCTTCGGGTCGGCCGGGTCCCACATTTCGCACACCGGGTGCGTCTGGGCCATCAGGCGCTCGAGGTCGTAGACGAAGCCCTCGCGCGAGTACTCGGAGTTCTCGTAGTGCCGCCCGAGGTGGATCGCCTCCTCGGGGCAGACTTCCTGGCAATAGCCGCAGAAGATGCAACGGAACTCGTCGATCTCGAAGACGAGGGGATAGCGGTTCCCCTGCTCATCTTCGCCGGGGACGAGCTTGATGCAGTTGGCCGGGCAGACGGTTGGGCAGAGCCCGCACGCGACGCACTTGGCCTTGCCGTCCTCGGTGGTGAGCATGCGGTGCGTCCCGCGCCAGCGCGGCGAGATGCTCTCCCGCTCCTCGGGATACTGCGTGGTCACCTTGTGCGGATCGATGAGGTGCTTGAAGGTCTTTCCCAGCCCCGTCAGCGTCGCGCGGACGTAGCTCGTCTCCTCGAGGGGACGCTCCACGACCTTCACATTGATCGCCATCAGTCGCCTGCCTGGGTCGAGAGGTTCGCGCGCGCGGCGGTGACGGCGCGCAGGCGCGCCACCTCATCCTCGGAGAGGCGCCCGTATGCCGGGCTCACCACGCGGCCGCGATCGAAGAGCGAGAACAGGGTGAAGAGGATCACCGCATTCACCGCAAGGAAGATCCCACCGAACACGAAGCCGCGCTTGATCCCCATCGCGTCGAGCCCGAGCGTCAGCGACGCCACCACCACGATGTAGGCGAGGGCGATGGGGAGGAGGAACTTCCACCCGAGCGACATCAGCTGGTCGTAGCGGAAGCGCGGGAGGGTCCAGCGGATCCACATGTAGAAGAAGACAAAGAAGAAGATCTTCGCCACCATGATCAGGACCGAGAGGAGGACGAGCAGCCCGCTCACCGCGCCGGTGTTGTCGGCCGTCATGAAGGGGATGTCCCACCCACCGAAAAAGAGGGTCGCGATCATCGCCGATTGCGTCACCATGTTGGCGTACTCGGCGATCATGAACAGCGAGAACTTCATTGCCGAATACTCGGTGTGGTACCCGGCGACGAGCTCCGACTCGGCCTCGGGGAGGTCGAACGGCAGGCGGTTCGTCTCGGCGAAGGCGGAGATGAGGAAGGTCACGAAGGCAATCGAGAGCGTGAGCACGTTCCACATGTGCATCTCCGCCTGCTGGTTCACGATCGTGCGCAGCGTGACGTTCCCCGCCAGCAGCAAGACCGGGATCAGCGACATTCCCATCGCGATCTCGTACGACACCATCTGCGCGCTGGAGCGCAACCCGCCGAGCAGCGCGTACTTGTTGTTCGAGCCCCACCCCGCCAGCACGATACCGTAGACGCCGAGCGAGGAGATGGCGAGGGTGAAGAGGAAGCCCACCGGGAGGTCGGCCAGCACCATGTCGATGCGCCCCCACGGCGACGCCCACGACGCGCCAAAGGGGATGACCGCCCACGTGACCATCGCCGGCATGAACGCCAGCGCCGGCGCCAGGAGGAAGAGCGCCTTGTTGACGTGCGGCGGGAGGGTCTCCTCCTTCATGAAATTCTTCACGCCGTCGGCCAGCGGCTGAAAGTAGCCTCGCGGCCCCACGCGATTGGGACCGTGCCGCCCCTGGATCCACGCCGAGATCTTGCGCTCGGCCAGTGTGGAATAGGCGACGACGACCATGTACAGGGTGAAGAAGACGAGGAGCTTGACCGCCGTGGCGATGAACCACGGCCAGAAGTTGGGCTGCTGCTGCGGGTCGGCCGCGACCTGCAGCAACGCGGGGAGGTCGAGCATCAGGGCGCTCATCGAGCGGCCTCCGCGAAGCGGGCGGCGTCGATGACGGGGAGCCCGCGCAATCCTAACGAGTCGTAGGTGAGCCCGGCGAAGGCCGCCTCGCTCGCCGCCAGGGCGCCGAACGCGTCGCCGGCGACGAAGTAGTCGGCCTTTTCGCCCAACGCTCCCAGGAGGTCGGCCAGGACATACCAGCTGGGGCGGGCCATTCCCGGGGCCGCCTTGGCCTGCAGGAAGCGCTGCACGCGTCCACGCAGGTTCGTCAGCGTCCCCTCCTCTTCCACCACATTGGCGATGGGAAGGACGATGTCGGCCTTGGGCAGGTTGGCTGGCATCGCCGACCCGATCACGATCGTCACCGCGGCCTTGGACAGCGATGCGGCGTCCCCTTCGGTCAGGTCGTGGTCGGCGACGATGAGGGCGTCGCCTGCCTGCATCAGGTCGAGGGGCGCGTCGTGGCGCGTGAAGCCGAGGAGCTGCGCCCCGGTGGCGTTCGCGGCGCGGTCAGCGCGCAGCGCGAGATCCGGCGCGCCGGGGAGTGGCGCTTCCCCGCCGAGAGGGACCCGGAAGGCCCCTGCCCCACCGCTCCTGCGCGCGATGCGCGACAGGAGGTGCAACGCCTCGTTGGAGAGATTGGGCGAGGCGAGGACGAAGACGCGCTTCCCCTTGATCACCCGGGCCGCCGCCTCGAGGGCGACGTCCCAGTCCACCGTCACATGACCGCTCGCGCCGAGAATGCTCGGCACCTCGATGCGATCGCGGCGATTGAGACGGCGATAGTCACCCCGCCCGTGGTCGCACATGAAGAACTGATTCACGCTCTCGTTGGAGCGCGGGCGCAGTCGCATCACGGTGTTGTCGCGCGTTTCGACGATGATGTTGCACCCCTGAGAGCAGCCGGTGCAGACCGACGCCGTGCGATCGAGCTCCCAGGCGCGCGCCTTGTTCAGGAAGTCCTTGCTGACCAGCGCCCCCACCGGACACAGGTCGACGACGTTGGCGGCCCACGCGTGCGTGAGGTCCTTCCCCTCGAACTTCCCGATGAAGGCGCGATCGCCGCGCTCGCTCACGTTCAGCACCGTATCGTGGGCGACGTCGTCCATGAAGCGCACGCAGCGCGTGCAGAGAATGCAGCGGTTCTGCACGTACCGGACGTCGCCGCCGAAGTCCTCGGCCGCGTTGAAGCGCTTGGGCTCGCGGTAGCGCGAATCTTTGCGCCCTTCCTGATACGTGTAGTCCTGCAGCTCGCATTCGCCTGCCTGGTCGCAAATCGGGCAGTCGAGCGGGTGGTTGATGAGGAGCATCTCCAGGACGCCCTTGCGCGCTTCGCGGGCCTTCTCGGAGTGCACGTGCACCACCTGTCCCTCCGCGACCGCCGTTGCGCACGACGGGGCGAGCTTGGGGAACTTCTCGACTTCCACGAGGCACATGCGGCAGACGCCGGCCACGGGGAGTCCCGGGTGGTAGCAGTAATGCGGGATGAGGACGCCCGCCGTCTTCGCCGCCTCGAGGATGGTCGTCCCCGGGGCGACGGCGACAGGGCGCCCTTCGATCGTGAGATTGACGAGAGGAGTATCGGCCATCAGGCCACCACCGTGGGTACGGCGTGGACGGTCTTCCTGGTGATGAGGGCTTCGAACTCGTGACGGAACTTCTGCAGCCCGCTGGACACGGGCGTCGCGCACGAGTCGGAGAGGACGCAGATCGTCTTCCCGGTCATGCTCTCCCCGATGTCGAGGAGGGTGTCGAGGTCTTCAGCAGTGCCGTCGCCGGCCACGATGCGTTCGAGGATCTTCGTCGTCCACGCCGTCCCCTCGCGGCACTGAGTGCACTGGGCACAGCTCTCATGCGCGTAGAAGCGGGCGAGGCGGGCGATCTGCTTTGGCATCGATTGCGCGCTGTCGATCACGATACAGCCGGCGGAGCCGAGCATCGTCCCGACCGAGACCATTCCCTCGTAGTCCATCACCCCGCGCTCCGCCTCCTCGAGCGTGATAATCGGGACCGACGAGCCGCCGGGGATGATCGCCTTGATCGTGCGCCCCGGGAGGGCGCCGCCACAGACCTCGTGGAGGAATTCGCCAAAGGGGAACCCCATCTCCACTTCGTAGTTGCCGGGGCGCGCGATGTTGCCGCATACGCTCCACAGCTTGGTGCCAGTGGACTTGGGGTTGTCGGGGCGCGACATCTTCTTGTACCAGTCGGCGCCGTTGTTCAGGATGTGCGGGACCGCCGCCAGCGTCTCGACGTTGTTGATCGTCGTCGGCTTGCCGAAGAGGCCGGCGACCGCGGGGAACGGCGGCTTGATGCGCGGGTTGCCGCGGCGCCCTTCGATGGAGTTCATCAGCGCCGTCTCTTCGCCGCAGATGTACGCGCCGGCGCCCTTGTGCACCCAGATGTCGATCGTCTTGCCGGTCCCCATCGCGTTCTTGCCGATGACGCCGGCGGCGCGCGCCTCGGCGAGCGCCGCTTCCATGCGCTGGATGGGCTCGGTGAACTCGCCGCGGATGTAGATGTAGGCCGTCTCGGCCCCGATGGCGTAGGCGCCGATCGCCACCCCCTCGATGAGGGCGTGCGGCGTCCAACGCATGATCTCGCGGTCCTTGAAGGTGCCGGGCTCGGACTCGTCGGCGTTGCAGCACAGGTAGTGCGGCTTGCCGTCGCCGATCTTCATGAAGGACCACTTGAGACCGGTGGGGAAGCCGGCGCCGCCGCGCCCGCGCAGCCCGGACTCCTTCACCACGTTCTGGATGGCGACCGGGTCCATGCCTAACGCCATTTCCAGCGCCTTGTAGCCGCCGCGCTTCTTCCACCCGTCCAGCGTTCGCGCCTCGGCATCGCCGAAGTGCTTCGACAGGACGAGCGTCTCGCGGGGGTGCGGCTGGTGCGGATAACCCATATGTCTGAGAAGACGGGAGGACGAGAAGACGAGAAGACGAGAGGGCTACTGGTACTTCTTCAAGACGTCGGGGACGGTGTCGGGGGAGATCGACTCCAGGAAATCGCTGTTCACCATCACGGGGGTGGCGAAGCCGCAGGCGCCGAGGCACTCGACCTCGATCACCGTGTACCGGCCATCGTCCGACGTGACCCCCAACTCGCCGCAGCCGGTCTTGTCGAGGAAGGCCTTCACCACGTCCTCGGCGCCGCACACGTTGCAGGGCGAGGTCGTGCAGACCTGGATGAAGTACTTCCCCACCGGATGCTGGTGGTACATGGTGTAGAACGTCACCACCCCCTTCACGTACGCCGGCGTGATGTCCAGGAGCGAGGCGACTTCCGCCATCCCCGGCTCGCTCACCCAGCCGCGCGCGTCCTGCAGCATCCACAGCGCCGGCAGGAGCGCCGCCTGCGTGGTGGGATAGCGCGCGATCAGCTCGTCAAGCTTCGTCCGCATGTCGCCCGTGAAGACCGGGACGTACGGCTCATCGTGATGTCCATGCGACGCCTTGAGCACGGCGCCGCCGGATGCGGAGGGACCGTGGCTCATCGCGCCGTTCCTCCCGTCTCCCGAATCCCGTTACCCGTCCGCAATTGGCCGTTCATCGGTCGATTTCTCCCATGACGATATCGATGCTCGCGTTGATCGCGATGACGTCGGAGAGGAGGTGCCCCTCGACCATCTTCGGGATCGCGCTGAGGTTCACGAACGAGGGCGGGCGGATGCGCCAGCGCACCGGCTTGGCCGTCCCGTCCGACACGAAGTAGTAGCCCTTCTCGCCCTTGGGGCTCTCCACCGGAACGTAGACCTCCCCCACGGGGGGACGGGGCCCCTCCATCACGAGCTTGAAGTGATGGATCATGGACTCCATCTCGCTCGTCGCCTTGTGCTTGGGCGGGAGGATGAGGCGCGGGTCGTCGACGTTGACCGGACCATCGGGGAGCCGCTGCACCGCTTGTTCCAGGATGCGCACCGACTGGCGCATCTCTTCCATGCGCACGAGGAATCGGTCGTACACGTCGCCGTTCACCCCGACCGGGACGTCGAAGTCGTAGGTTTCGTATCCGAGGTACGGGAAGTCCTTGCGCGTATCCCAGGCCACGCCGGAGGCGCGGACCATCGGGCCCGACAATCCGTAGTTGAGCGCCTCCTGCGGCGTCATCACCCCTAACCCGATCGTGCGCCCGACCCAGATACCGTTGCGGGTGACCATCTTGTCGACTTCGGCGATGGTCTTGGGGAAGGTGCTGAGGAAGCCCTTGAGCCCGTCCATCCAGCCGTCGGGGATGTCGGCCGCCATCCCGCCAACGCGCGAGATGCTCGTCGTGAGGCGCGCCCCCACCCATCCCTCGAGGAGGTTGTAGATGTTCTCGCGCTCCTGGAACGCCCACAGGAAGGGCGTGTAGGCGCCCATGTCGATGCAGGTGGTGCCGACCCAGACCAGGTGCGAAATGATGCGCGAGAGCTCCAGCGCGATCACGCGCAACACGGTGCACCGTTCGGTGATCTCGACCCCGAACAGGCGCTCGGCGCCTAACGCGAAGGCGATGTTGTTCCCCGGCGAGTTGAGGTAGTCCTCGCGGTCGGTCCACGGGATGATCTGGTTGTACTGCCGGTACTCCCCGATCTTCTCGAACCCGCTGTGCAGGTAGCCGATGTGCGGGATGCATCGCACCACCGTCTCGCCGTCGAGCTCG
>DAIESF010000032.1 GCA_027346425.1 Gemmatimonadota bacterium
GCCCAAGGTTGTTGCCGCCACCGCCGAAAAACCCACCACCGCCACCGCCGCCACCACCGCCACCGGGGGCGCCACTGTCCGCCGCGGGCGGGCACGGGCTCTCGGCCTTGTAGCCGACCGGCGGGAGCGGCTCCGGGACACCGGGAACGGCGCGTGCCCCGCCGGGTCCGCCCTGCCTGCCGGGACCACCACCGGGGCCGCCAGGTGCACCAGCGCCGCCGGCACGCCGAACAGGAAGCGGAGTGATCGGCGCGACGCGTTGGTCCCAGCACATCATCTGGATCCCCGACTTGTTGCGGATGGCGGGGACGGTCAACTCACGCACGACGCGCCCGCCGGCGTCGGCGATGCGCAGCGTGGGGTTGGTCAGCGGGGCCTTGAGGTACATGGGGATCACCGCCTCGCTCGGCGGGTTCTCCCCGGTAAAGAACTGGTGCCCCCAGAACTCGTCGTTGCGGTCGTCCTTGTACTTCCACTGCAAGGTGAAGCCAGGGGTGACCAGCTTCGCACCGGCGCCCTGCAGCGACGTGTACTCCTGGATCGGCTCGAGGTGATCGAGGATCCAGAGCGCGCGCCCGTGCGTGGCCACCAGCAGCGCGTTGTCACGCGGGTGGATCGTCAGTTCATCGACCCGCACCGTCGGAAGGTTGGCCTGGAGGCGACGCCAGCTTCCACCGCGATCGAGCGAGAGGAAGATCCCCGTCTCGGTACCGATGTAGAGCACGTCGCGGTTGCGCGTGTCCTCGGTGAATGTGCGGACGTTCTCCCCGCGCAGGTTGCCAGCGATCGACCTGAAGGTGGCGCCGAAGTCGGTGCTCACCCACATGTACGTCTCGTAGTCGTTGAGACGGTGGTTGTCGACGGTGACGTAGACCGTCCCGGCATCGAATCGTGACGGGACCACCTCCGAGACGAAGGCGTCCCCGGCCGGGAAGCCGGGGAGATTCTTCGTGATGTCGTGCCACGAGCGCCCGCCGTCACGCGAGACGCTCACCGTGCCGTCGTCGGTCCCCGTGTAGAACACCCCCGCCTGGCGCGGCGACTCGGCGAGCGCGACGATCGTCGGCCACTGCGAGATCCCGTCGTTGCGGGCGATGGTGATGTCGCTCCCCTTGAGCCCCATCGTCACCACCGAATCGCGGTTGACGTTCTTCGTGAGGTCGGGGCTGATCGCCTCCCACGAGTCGCCGCGGTCGCGCGAGCGGAAGAGCTTGTTCGCCGCCGCCAGCAGCGTCCCCGGGGCGTTAGGCGATTGCATCAGCGGCGTGTCCCAATGAAAGCGGTACTGCTCCCCCTTGGTGGCGTTCACCACGTTGAACGGCGTGGGACGGATGCTCTTGGACTCGCCGGTGAGCTTGTTGCGCCGGATGATGTTCCCGTCCTGCGACTCGGTGTAGATGATCTTCGGGTCGCGAATGTCGGGGATGGCCACGAAGCCGTCGCCCCCCAGCACCTGGAACCAGTCGTGGTTCACGATGCCGCGCGACAGGCGCGACGCGCTGGGGCCGCACCAATTGTAGTTGTCCTGCATCCCGCCGCAGATGTTGTACGGCAACTCCATGTCATAGCCCACATGGTAGAACAGGCCGACCGGGAGGTTGGGGATGAAGGTCCAGGTGCGGCTCATGTCGTACGACACAGCCAGGCCGCCGTCGTTGCCGATGAGGATGTGGCTCGGGTTGGACGGGTCGATCCAGATCGCATGCACGTCGTCGTGCGTCACCAGCGCCGCGTCGGTCTCGAACGTCCGCCCGCCATCGACCGTCATGTGCAGCCCGACCCCGCCGAGGTAGATGCGCTCGGGTGAGGTGGGATCGATGCGGAGTTGCGAGAAGTACATCGGGCGCGGATTGGTGGCGCTCATCTTCCGCCACGTCTGCCCGCCATCATCGGAGCGATAGACCCCGGTCGGCGTCGTGTCGCGCGCCGGAGGCCTTCCGGCGCCGCCAGCTGCACCGGGCGCACCGCCGGCACCGCCAGCTGCACCGCCTCCGCCGGGTCCACCGGCCCCCGGCCCCTCGATGAGGGCGTAGACGATGCGCGAGCTTTGCCGGTAGACGTCGACCGCGATGCGGCCGAGAGAGCCCGACGGCAGCCCGTTCCCCGTGAGCCTGGTCCAGGTATCGCCGCCGTCGGTCGATCGCCAGAGCGCGCTCCCGGGGCCCCCGCCGTTCATGCAGCAGGCCGTGCGGCGCCGCTGGTACGACGAGGCGTACATCACGTTAGGCTCGGAGAGCGAGACGGCGAGGTCGTTGGCGCCCGTGTCATCGTCGAGCGTGAGCACCTGCTTCCACGTCTTGCCGCCGTCGGTGGTCTTGTAGATGCCGCGTTCGCCGCCAGGGCCGAACAGCGGGCCGGTGGCCGCCACCAGCACCACGTCGTTGTTGGTGGGGTGGATGATGATCCGGTTGATGTGCTTGGACCGGGGGAGCCCCATCAGCGTGAAGGTCTTGCCACCGTCTGTCGACTTGTAGACACCCCCGCCCCACGAAGTGCTCTGGCGATTGTTCGATTCCCCAGCCCCCACCCAGACCAGGTCGGGGTTGATCTGTGATACCGCAACGTCGCCGACGGCGATCAACCCCTGATCCTGGAAGAGCGGCTCGAACGTCGCCCCGTTGCTGGTCGTCTTCCACACCCCGCCGTGGGCCGTCCCCACGTAATAGATCGCGGGGTTGGCCTCGTAGACGGCGACGTCGGCGATGCGGCCGGACATCGTGGCCGGGCCAATCGAGCGGAAGTGGAGGTGCTCGAACTCCTCGGCCACGGGTGCGGTCGATTGCGCGTGGGCCACGCGGCCGAGCGAGGCGAGAACGAGGACGGCGCCGACTGCGGAGCGGGCACGCGGTATTGGAGAACCGGGCATGGGTGGGGGGCTGGGATCGACGGTCGCGATCGCACGCAGCGCCAGACGTTACCTCGACCGGGAGAAATCGGTTAGGTGCACGCGGGCGTGCGGCGACGGTTGGGCTACGCACGCCGGGATCACCTCGTTCGACCCTGCGACCGGCAAGATGGGAAAGGTCGACATCGACATCACCTTCACCGCCAAGTCAGAGCCGGCGCGCGGAACGGCGGTGCGCGCGTGCTCGCTCGACGCGCGTCACCGCTTGGGATGCGCCACGAAGAAGTCCCAGATCACGTCCGTCGCGTCGATCGCCTCGCTCGGCGCATCCCCCCGCCGCGACCCCTTCCTCCCTCCCGGCCAGGCGTGACCGCCGTCCTTCACCGCGTAGAGCGCCACGCCGCGCGGGGTCGGGCAGTCGTAGGTCGTGAGCAGGTACCCACCGCGATCGGCCTGCTGCGGCATGGCGTTGCAGCCGTCGGCCGCCGCCCAGAATGCCCCTTGCTCCATCACCGCCTTGGTCGGCGTCCCGTCCCATGCCCGTGCCCCGCGCCCCCCGGATTGGCCGCCATTGTACGGGACTGACTTGTCGAGCATCCCGTTGATCATGAGCGCCGAGACGGGGGTGCGCGGGCGGGGCTCATCGCCGAAAATGGCCCCCACCACCGGCGCGATCGCCGCGATCCGGTTCGACAGCTCGATCCCTAGTCGGTGCGACATCATCCCGCCGTTCGACATCCCGGTGACGTAGATGCGGTTGGGGTCGATGCGATACATCGATTGCAGCGAGTCGATGAGCGCATTGATGAAGCCGACGTCGTCCACCCTGTTCTCCATCGCGTAGCCGCAGCAATGGCCGGCGTTCCACGTGAACATCGGCGCTCGGCCGCGCGACGTGCCATCAGGGTAGACGACGATGAACCCCTCGCGCTGACCCTTGGCGGTGAGGCCGGACATCGCCTCGGCGTTGTTGGCGTTGCCACCGCCGCCATGGAGGACGAACACAAGGGGGACCGGCGCATTGCCACGCGTCACTCGGTCAGGGACGCGCACGATGTAGGTGCGGTCAATGCCGTTGTGCCGGAGGACCTGTCGGTCGTCGGAAGCGCGGTCACGCCGGCGGCGGAGTTGGGCGTCGGCGTCGCGGACTGGCGTCAGTGCCGACAGGAGCAAGAGTGCGGTGATGTAGTTGCGCATGATGCCCATTGGACGATCGGCGGTCTACGCCCGTTAACCCGGTCTATCGCAATGCCTCTCGGCGGGCGACGTTTTCCCCTCGCCGCCCGACGCGGCCTCCGGCCGCCACGCCCCTTCTCCCACATTCCCGCCCCCCGTGCGTCGCTCGCCCAGCCTCCTTCTGCTCCTCGCCCTCGCCGCGGCGACCCCGCAGCGTCCGCTCGACGCCCAGGCGCCGGGGCGCCTCTCACCCGCGACCATCGCCGCCATCGATTCCATCTATCTCCCCATGTCGCACTCCGGATCGCCCGGATGCGCGGCGGGAGTCTACCAGGATGGCGCCGTCACCTTCGCCCGCGGTTACGGCTTCGCCAACCTCACGCACGACATCCCCATCACCCCGGGCACGCGCTTCACGGTCGGCTCGGTCTCCAAGCAGTTCACCGCGGCCTCGATTGCCCTCCTCGCGCGTGCCGGGCGCCTCTCGCTCGACGACGACGTGCGCAAATACATCCCCGAGATGCAGGCGTATCCCACCCCCGTCCGCATACGCCACCTCGTCCACCACACCAGCGGGCTGCGTGACTTCTGGGAGCTGGTCGGGCTCTCGGGGCTTCGCTACGACGACGGCTACAGCTCCGACGACATGCTGGCGATGGCGGCGCGGCAAAAGGGACTCAACTTCACCCCGGGCGCCGAGTACCGATACAGCAACACGGGTTACCTGGCGCTCGCCGTCATCGTGCAGCGCGTCACCGGACAGTCACTGCGCCGATTCGCCGACTCGGCGATCTTCCAGCCGTTAGGCATGCGCGAGACCCTCTTCCTCGACGACCACAACGAGATCGTGCCGGGACGCGCCATGGCCTACTCCCCCCGCGGCAGCGGCTGGCAGGTGAACGTCTGGAACAACGACATCGTCGGCCAGGGCGGGATCGTGACGACGCTGGCCGACCTGCAGAAATGGGACGAGAACTTCTACACCGGCAAGGTCGGCGGGCGTGAGTTCATCGAGCTGATGCATCAGACCGAGCCGCTCACCAGTGGCGCCGAGAATCGTTATGCGTTCGGGCTCTCGGTGGGGATGTATCGGGAACGGCGCCTGGTGGAGCACACCGGGTCCACTGGCGGCTACCGCGCCGCGATCTTCCGATTTCCCGAGTTGCACACCTCGTTCGCCATGCTCTGCAACCGCAGTACGGTCAACACGACGTCGCTTGCGCTGCGCATGGCCGACGTGGTGCTGCTCGAGTCGCTGGGGGCGGCGAGCCCGCGGTCAACGACGGCTGGGGAGGAAGCGGCTCGCACACGCCCAACGGGCGCGCCGCGCCCCCAGGAGCACGGTGCCATGGTCGGGCGCTACGCGAGTCCGGAACTCGGCGGTTCCACGTGGGAGGTTGAAGCGGTCACATCGGGGGCGTCGGGGACGCTGCAGCTGAGGCGCCCGCGGGCCGCGGTCGCGACCCTGGTCCCGCTCGATTCGGCGTGGACCTACAGCGACGGCGCCGGGCTCGTGCTGCACTTCGACAAGACAGCGCGCGGCAAGTCGGCGGGCTTCCGGCTCGATGCGAACCGCGTGTCGAACATCCGTTTCGACCGCGTGATGTGATCGCGCCACCAGGCACCGGTTGATTCCCCCCCACCCGAGCGAGTCGATGCCTTTCCCACGTTCGTTGCGTGCGGCGTCTCTCATCTTCCTCGCGGCCTGCACTTCGCGCGCCCCGGAACCGGCAACGCCCGCACCGCAGCTTCTCTACCTCTGGACAGCGTCGGCCGACTCCACGCAGCCCGACTTCCTCGCCGTTCTCGATGTCACCGAAGACTCGGCCCGCTACGGGAAGCTGGTCACCACGCTCCCCGTCCCGGGACTTCGCAACGGCCCGCACCATACCGAGCACCAGCTCGCCGCCGACCGCCAGCTGTTCGCCAATGGCTTCGACGGCGGCAAGAGCTTCGTCTTCGACCTCACTAACGCCACGCATCCGCGCCTTGCCGCCCAGTTCGGCGATCGTGCGGGATACATGCACCCACATTCGTTCCTGCGCATGCCTAACGGGCACGTCCTCGGGACCTTTCAGATGCGGCACGAGGGTCAAGAGATGTTGCCCGGCGGACTGGTGGAAATGACGACCACGGGTGAGGTGGTGCGCTCCAGCTCGGCCTTCGCGCCAGGCATCGATCCCCAGCTTCGCGTCTACAGCGCCGGCATCGTCCCCGCACTCGATCGGATCGTGACCACGACGACCGACATGGACAAGGACTACCCTGCATCCCGCAACCTGCAGGTGTGGCGCCTGTCGGACCTGAAGCTCCTCACGACCTTCCCCCTCCCCGACGGACCGGCGGGGAATGAGGGGCACCTGACCGCAGAGCCGCGCCTCCTGGCCGACGGCCAGACACTCCTCGTGTCGACGTTCAATTGCGGATTGTACCTGATGGAGCGACTCGACAGCGATTCGCCGTCTGCACGGTTGGTCGCGTCGTTCCCGCAGAAGGCGGGGACCAATTGCGCCATCCCGGTAATCTCCGGCCACTTCTATCTCGTCACGGTCCCGGCATGGCGCGCGGTCGTCAGCATGGACATCAGCGACCCCACCAAGCCGCGTGAAGTGAGCCGAGTGACGCTGGGCGAGGGCGACGTCCCGCACTGGATCTCCATGGCGCCTGACCAGCGGCGCGTGGTGGTGACGGGCTACCAGGGAATGCAGCACCGCGTCGTGATCGCCCGCTTCGATTCGGCGACTGGACACCTGGCAATCGACGTACGCTTCAGGGAGGAGGGGGCCACCGAGACGGGATTCCGCATGGACAACAAGACGTGGCCACACGGGGGGAGTGCGGAGGGAATACCGCATGGGGCGGTGTTCAGCCGACCGTAGATCGATGACCATGCCGACCTCCCACGCCGCGATCCCGAGCCTTATCGCCGTCGTCGCAGCACTGGCGCTCTGCACACAGCCCGCCACGGCCCAGACGAATCCTCACGCCCCCCTCTCTCCGGCACAGCGGCGTGCCCTGCTGCTCAACCCGGCGCGGCCCTTCTGGAAGACCCAGGCTCCGGATACCGTGGCGCTCGACGTCGAGACTTCACGCGGCACCTTCACGATCGAGCTGATTCGTGAGTGGGCGCCCAACGGGGTCGATCGCTTCTACAATCTTGCCCGCGCGGGGTTCTTCGACGACTCCCGCTTCTATCGTGTCGTCATGTTCTACATCGCGCAGTTTGGCCACCCCGCCAGTCCCGCGGTGGGCGCCGTCTGGCGGGACCGAAAGCTCCGCCCCGACTCCGTGCGCACCAGCAACGTTCGTGGTACCGTGACCTACGCGCAGTTCACCCCGAATGACCGCGCCACCACCCTTTTCATCAACCTGCGCGACAATCTCAACCTGGACTCGCTGCGCTTCGCCCCCATCGGGCGCGTGACCGAGGGAATGGACGTCGTCGACGGTCTCTATTCGGGATACGGAGAGCTCCCTTCGTCTCCCGCCCCCCTGGGGAACCCGCGGCGCTTCTACGGCGAGAGCAACAGGTTCCTCGACAAGGAGTATCCGAAGCTCGATCGGATAGTGTCGATCAGGGTCAGGCAGTAAGCGGCAGTGAGCGGGCGCCGGCTGCGTGAGCACCCGCATCCCCGATTCAGCGTTCCCCGTCTCCCCGGCGCTGCCGCAGCACCTCGTAGACCGCAATCGCCACGCTCGTCGAGAGGTTGAGCGACCGCACGCGCGACGACAGGATGGGCATGGTGACGAAGCGGTCGCGGTAGCGCTCGTGCAATTCGGCTGGCAACCCGCCGGTCTCACGCCCGAAGATGAGCACGACGTCGTTCTACGCACCGAGCGGCGCGTCCCACAGCAGCCGCGACGATTTCGTCGAGAAGAAGAACGGTTCGCCGAGCGCGGGCAGCTCGCGCTCGAACGCATCCCAGCTGGGCCACACACGCACGTCCACATGCTCCCAGTAGTCGAGTCCCGCGCGCTTGACCTCGCGTTCGTCGAGCGAGAAGCCGAGCGGTTCGATGAGGTGCAACGTTGCGCCCGCTGCGAGGGAGGTTCGCCCCGCGTTGCCGGTGTTCCAGTGAATCTCGGGGTGCACGAGTACGATGTGTATCGCCAATGGTGCGTCTCTGGTGAATGCGTGGTGGCAGCCTGCCGTGACCGCGTGTGCCGCGGCACGAATTGCGGAAATGTCGGCCGGAGCACCCCGACGGCCGGGACCGGTGCGCGAGACATGCCCCATTTCTCCCGCCCCTGCAACACCCATGCAAAGGTTGGCGCGGCCAACAAGGTCGCGGCTCGTGCAGGGCGCGCCGCGCTCAAGACGGGGCTCGTCGCCGGGGCGAGCGCGGCGGCGGCGATCGTCATCGAGAGCCGGCGGAGGAAGAAGCGCGAGGGGTGAGTCGTCGCGAGCCACCTCGCGCGGCGCGCACGACTGATCATCCGGGCGAGGTGCCGATGCGGACGATGGGGCCGGCGCGGCCACGATCATGGTGCGCGAAGAGCCGGATAGGGACGCACGTCGTTCTTCCCCGCCCGTGCACCAACGCGTACCTTCGCGCCGCCTTCAGCCACGGAAACGAGGACGCAGTGCGCATCAGCGACATGAACTGGATGCAGGTGGAGGACTACCTCAGGCGCGACGACCGCGCGGTCCTCCCCCTCGGAAGCACGGAGCAGCACTCCTATCTCCGACTCACGGTGGACTGCATCCTCCCCGAGCGTGTGGCGGCGGATGCCGCCGAGCCGCTGGAGATCCCGGTCTTCCCCGTCCTCCCATATGGGGTGACGCCGTACTTCCGCGAGTATCCGGGGTCCATCTCGCTGCGCGTGGAGACACACCTGCGCGTCGTGCGCGACATCCTCGACGGGATGGCACACAGCGGCTTCCGCCGCATCCTGATCGTCAACGGACACGGCGGGAACGGCGCGGTGCAACAGTTCGCGCAGGAATGGGCAGCCGATCACGCGGGGTGCCGGGTGATCTTCCACAACTGGTGGAACGCGCCACGCACCTGGGCAAAGGTGCAGGCCATCGATCCCGTGGGATCGCACGGGTCGTGGATGGAGAACTTCCCGTGGACGCGCCTCCCGGGAGTCGAGGTCCCCGCTGCGTCGCGGGCGATGGTCGACCTCGCGCGGGTGCGCACGCTCGACCCGGTCGCGCTGCGTGCGTACCTCGGCGACGGCAACTACGGCGGACGCTACCAGCGGTCGGACGAGGAGATGCTTGCCCTCTGGGCGGTCGCTGTCGAGGAGACGCGCGACCTCCTCACCGGCTCCTGGGGCGACCCCACCTGAACCCCGACATCATCATGCGCTGTCTCATCTGGGGAGCGGGAGCGATCGGTGGCACGCTGGGGGCATACCTCGCGCGCGCCGGTCACGACGTCACCCTCGTCGACAACGTCAACGAGCACGTCGCCGCCATCGCCCGTAACGGGCTTCGCATCACCGGCCCCATTGGCGAATTCACACAAGCGATTCCCGCGTTTACCCCGGCCACGCTGAGCGGGACGTGGGAGACGATCATCCTCGCCACCAAGGCCCACCACACCGAGGAGGCGACGCGCTCACTCCTCCCCCATCTCGCCGCGACGGGCTGCATCGTTTCGGCGCAGAACGGGCTCAACGAACTGGCGATCGCCGAGATCGCCGGCGCCGGACGCACCGTGGGCGCCTTCGTCAACTTCGGCGCCGACTACCTCGAGCCAGGGGTGATCCACTACGGCGGGCGCGGCGCGGTGGTTGTAGGGGAGATCGACGGGCGCATCACGCCGCGCGTTCTCGCCATCCGCAAGGCGTGGGCCGACTTCGACGACCGCGCGATCGTCACCCCCAACATCTGGGGCTTCTTGTGGGGGAAGGAGGCGTATGGGGCGATGCTCTTTGCCACCGCGCTCACCAACGACTCCATCGCCGACGCCCTCGCGCTCCCGCAGTACCGCGGGCTCTACATCGCACTGGCGCGGGAGATCCTTGCCGTGGCGAGTGCGCGCGGCGTGACCCCCGAGGCGTTCAACGGCTTCGACCCCGGCGCGTACCTTCCCGACGCTTCGCCCGACGCCGCGACGCGCTCGCTCGACGACCTCGTCGCGCACAATCGTCGCTCGGCCAAGTCGCACAGCGGGATCTGGCGCGACCTCGCGGTGCGCAAGCGCCGCACCGAAGTGGACGCGCAGCTCGGGATCGTGGTGACGATCGGACGCGAGGCCGGCGTCGCGACGCCGATCACCGCGCATCTCGTGCAGCTCATCCACGACATCGAGAACGGCGAGCGCCCGCAGTCGCGCGAGACGCTCGACCTCCTTGCCGCCACCAGCCCGACAGAGGGCAGCAGATGACGATGGACTTCCACGGGAAGACGGCGATCGTGACCGGGGCCGCGCACGGCTTCGGGCGCACGATCGCGCAGGCGCTGGCGTCGCGCGGGGCGACGGTGTGGGGGTGCGACGTGAACGGCGACGAGCTGCGCGAGACGGCGCGGAGCTGCAACGCGGCAGGACACGCGTGCGAGGTGCGCGAGGTCGATGTGCACGACCGCGACGCGGTGAATGGACTTGTCGCCAAGGCATCGGCGGCGACGGGACACGTCGACATCCTCGTGAACAACGCCGGCGGCGTGCTGGGGCAGGTGGGACGCCCGCTCGAGCTGGTGACGCCTGACGAGTGGCAGGCGATCTTCGACGTCAACGTCACCGGGGCGT
>DAIESF010000453.1 GCA_027346425.1 Gemmatimonadota bacterium
CCCGTGCGCTGCATCGTGCGCGGGTCGATGTCGAAGAACATCCCAGCATCGGGATCCCACATCCGGTTCCGCACTGCCGCCGCCGTCCGGTCGGCGTACCCGCGCCAGTGTGACGACTCGCTCGGGACGCCAGCGCGTGGCGCGATGCGCTCCAGGCAACGAAAGAGGGCGTAGGCATAGACGGTGACGTCGATCCCCTTGAGGCGGATGCGATTCTCCCAGCCGTAGGCGTCGGCCCGGTCGTCCACCGCCTGGTAGCGCGACATGTACTCCTGCCCCGTCTCATACTGATCGACGACGTCGATCATTCCCGTCGCGTCGGCGTCGCGGGTCGAGACGAGCCACTCGGCGTGACGGGCGAGCGGGAGGTACATCTCGCGCACGAAGTCATCGTCAGGGCGCACCGCGTCGAGCGCCAGCAGGGCATCGCCCCAGTTGGCGTGGTAGAAGTCGGTCCCCTGCAGGTGGTTCACGTAGATGCGCCCGTGCAGCGCCCCATCCGGCTTCTGGTGGTCGAAGATCGTGCGCAGGACGCCGCGCGCATGCGACGGGTCGCGCAGCCAGCGAAGCTCGCGCGCATGGCATTGCGCGCTGTAGGTGATGGGCTCGTGGAAGAAGCCGATCCCTTCGCAGACGGTGGGCCAGCGATAGTTCCCGACTCCGGGCTGGATGCTGTTGAGCCAGAGCCCGTACCAGCGGTACCAGGAGTAACGCTCGAGGTACGGATCGGAGCAGGTGAATGTCGGCACCTGGGCGAAGAAGTCGCGCCAGCGACGACGGCTGGCGCGGGCCAGCGGCATGGTCGAGACGGGTCGCCCTGCGGCGATGGCGGCGTTCGAGAGCGGCGTCGGCGACGCCTGG
The DNA here is from genome assembly GCA_027346425.1 of Gemmatimonadota bacterium. Classification (GTDB taxonomy): domain Bacteria; phylum Gemmatimonadota; class Gemmatimonadetes; order Gemmatimonadales; family Gemmatimonadaceae; genus SCN-70-22. Next base: position 862 of record DAIESF010000453.1, read on the forward strand.
CGCTGGGGGATGATGCGGGACGCCAGTGGCGTGGGGCTCCGTCCCCCGCGCAACGCATCCTCATGTGCCGTCAGGCGCAGGGCGAAGGCGAAGGTGGCTTCCGTGGCCTGTCGCGGGAGGGCGGTATGAACCGCGCCGTACAGCAGCCCCGTCGTCGAGATTCCTTGCAGCCGGACCTCGCGAGGCAGCGACTCCCCCTCCCACTGCTCGCCGAACGGCGCCAGGCGCCAGTGCGGCTGCAACGCGCTGCGCTCGCTCAGCGTCGCCGACCAGCTGGTGGATTCGCCGACCGCCGCCAGATCGCAGCGCACCGCCAGCGGGACCTCGCGGCGGTCGGTCACCGTGCGCACCCACTGCAGCGCCCCGTCCCAGCGCACCGACGTCACGTCGAGCGTGGCCGTATCCTGAACCGTCCATCCCACCGCATGCAGGGAGACCGGGGCCGGGGCGCGCACCGTCCACTCGCTGGCGAAGACGCCCCCTGGTTGCACGGTGCGGATCTCCGTCGCGCGAATCCCGTTCGGCAAGTCGAACTCCACCGTCAGGTCGGCCGGGGTCCAGCGGCGACTCCGCGCCACCATCGGGAGTTCACGCCCGTCGTGATCGAGGATCGTCACGGTGAACAGCGGGCCGACGGCGTACTGGTAAAGCTGGGCCTCGTCCCAGAAGCCCGGTGCGTCGAGCCAGGTGGGGAACGGGGGGGCGAAGATGATCCCGTCGCCATTGCCCAGGTACCACTTGTCGTGGCGCGCCAGCGCTTCGATGGGGTCCATCACTCCTCGGCGAGAATCGTTAGGCGAGCTTGGCGATCTCGGCGAGGATCTCGGCGTTCTCGCGCCGCTTGCCGGCGTGCTCCTCGACGTGCGCCCAGCGAATCACTCCCCCCTTGTCGATGAGGAAGTAGGCGCGATTGGCCACGAGCCGGTCGGGGATGAGGACGCCGTACGCCGTCGCCGCTTCACGCCTGAAATCGCTCAGCAGGTCGACCGGCATCTCGTACTTGGCCTTGTACTCCCTGAGCGAGGGCACCTGATCGACGCTCACCGGGAAGACGACGACATTGTGCCCGGAAAAGGCGGCGTAGTCGTCGCGGAAGGCGCACATCTCCGCGGTACAGGTGGACGTGAAGGCGGCGGGAAAGAACGCCAGGAGGACGTTCTGATTGCCCCGGAACGACGACAGGGTCACGATTCCGCCGGCAGTGGACGGGAGCGCGATGTCGGGCGCGATCTCGCCGACGGCGGGATGGCGCGTGGTAGCACTCGAAGACATGCGGCGTGTGGGGTCGTGGGAGGTCGAACGCGCGGGGAAGCTAGGGGGGCCACACGGGGGCGGCAAGCGACGGCGCCCAGACCTCGGGGGGGCGCAACACCGCGGCGCGGCGACGCCTCGATGCCGTTATGTCCCGGGGCGTCGTGGTGCCGCCGTCAGGCGCTTGGCGTCGAGCCCCACGATCTCCAGCACCCGCCCGAAGCGCGGATCGGTACGGATCGCATCGAAGAGTGGCGACGCCATCGACTCCTGCGAGAAGAAGTCGTCCCGGGCCGCGGTCGCCCAGGTGAGGGCGTCGAGTGCCCAGTCGCGGTCGCCAAGCCCGAGATAGACCTTGGCCATGGCCGGATACACGCCGCTGCGTCGCGTATCGCGCTGCAATCCCGTCAGGATCGACCGGGCCTCCGAGCCGCGCCCGGCGCGCGCGAGGGCATAGCCTAACGCGCCGAGGACCTCCGGCGACTCCGCTTCGTCGCCCCGGATCGACTCGAGCTGGGCGATTGCCTCCACCGAACGCCCGCCTTGCAGCAGGACGTTCGCGACGAGGAGTCGAGACGCCGGCGTGCTAGAGTCGCGGGCAACGGCACTGCGCACCGTCACCAACGCCGCCTGATGCTCCCCAGCGACCGCCTGCGCGATGGCGAGCAGACGCGCCGACGCCCCGGTCGGGTTGCGACGTGCCGAGGGGGCGAGCACCGCTTCCGCACCGCGCGCATCGCCGTTCACGAGGGCATTGAGCCCCAGCCCGACCCGCGCCGTGACGTCGGTGGAATCGAGGGCGAGGGCCCGGCTGAACTCCTGCTGCGCCTCGCGCCAGCGCCACTCCATGCTGTGGATGTTGCCGAGCGCGGCGTGCGCAGCTGCAACGGTGGAATCGAGGGCGAGGGCGCGCTGCGCGGCAAAGTTCGCCTTGTCGGCCGACTCGGCGCGCTCGGCGCCGGTCACGCGCGGCAGCAGTGTGTACACCTGAGCCAACTCCGCATACGCCCGAGCAAAGGCCGGGTCGCGATTCACGGCCGACTCGAATGCCTCCACCGCCAGGGGGAGCGATTCGGCGGTGCGGCGCGAGAGGAGGTAATGTCCGCGCAGGAAGTCGTTGTACGCCTCGGGGTCGCGCGCCCCGCCCATGTCGAGGCGCGCAACGGGCGTCACGTCGCTCCGCACCGCCACCGCGATCTGCGAGGCGATGTCGGACTGGACGGCCAGCAGGTCCCCGGTGGGGCGCTCGTAGACCTCGGACCAGGCGCTGAAACCATCGCTGGCGGTCACGAGGCGCACCGCCACGCGAATGCGGTCGCCCTCACGCTGTACCGTCCCCTCGAGGAGGTACGGAACACCAAGCCGCTTCGCGACGTCGCCGACCGATCCTCCGGCCGCCTGTGCCGCCTCGGCCGCGCTGCGCGATGCCACGCGCAACCCGGGGACGCGCGACAGCGCGCTGGTGATCTCATCCGTCATCCCCAGCGCGAGATAGGCGTCGCTCGAGTCGGGAGAGACGCTGACCATCGGCAGGACCGCGACACCCGGTGGCAGGGCGACGGCGCTCGCTCCCCCGGGCGATGCCCCCGAATCCGTCGCTCGCCCGCGCAGGGCCAGCATCGCGCCGGCGATCACGACGACCGCCAGCGCCCCTGACACCAGCCACCGGGGTGCAGGGAGGCGATGGGCGAGGGGGAGCGACTTGACCGACGCCGAAGACACCGCGCCACTCACCACGGCTGGGTCGTCGAGCACCGCGAGGATCGTCGCCGCATCCTGCGGACGGTGCGCCGGATCCTTCTCCAGGCACCGCATCACGAGGTTTGCCAGCGCCGTCGGCGTCGTGGGACGATGGCGCGACAGCGGCTCGGGCGTTTCGACGAGGTGCGCCTGCATGATCTCGGTCACGCCGCGATCGGCGAACGGCGTGTGCCCGGTGAGCATCTCGTAAGCCATCACTCCGAGCGCGTACAGGTCGGCCCGATGATCCGTGGTCGGGTCGCTCGCCACCTGCTCCGGCGCCATGTACGCCGGGGTACCTAACGAGATGCCGGCACTGGTCAGCGTCCCGTGCGGATGCTCCTTGCGCGACCGAGCCGACGCGACCGCCTTGGCCACCCCGAAGTCGGCGACGATCGCCGCTCCGCCAGCGAGGAGGACGTTGTCGGGCTTGATATCGCGATGCACAATCCCGCGTTCGTGCGCGAAGGCCAGCGCTCGCGCCACGTCGCGCAGGATGCTCACCGTGAGCGGCACGGACAGCGCGCGATCGGCGACGAGACGCGAGCGCAACGACTCGCCATCGACGAACGGCATCACGAAGTAGGGGAGCCCATCGGCGTCGCCGGCGGCGATGACCCCGACGATGTTGGGGTGCTGCAGGTTCGCCGACAGGAGCACCTCGCGCCGGAAGCGTTCCCGCGACAGCCCTTCGGCGATGTCCTCGCGCAGGACCTTGACCACCACGTCGCGCGAAAGCGACTGCTCGTGCACGAGGAAGACGCGCGACATCCCGCCGCCTCCCAATTCCCGGTCGATGCGATAGGCGTCGCCGAGCGCGCGCTGCAGGCGCTCGACGACCGAATCGACGGCCGGTGGGTGCGGTGGTGGATTTGTCATGGGCTATCCCTTCGACACCCGTACGGGACGAAGGGATTGCCGGTTCCCACTGGCGGCCATCCCGTCGGCGTCGTGCGTCACCGGAGGCAAGTTGACCGCGGGGGCGGCGAGCGCAACGGTGTTCCCGACCGCCGGTGGAGGAGTCCCCCTCGGGAATCCCCCCATGGCCGGTGCGGGGACCCCTGAATGCACACGCGCCCCCCGATCGCGAAGATCAGGGGGCGCGGTGAAAGTGGAGCGGAGGGGAATCGAACCCCTGACCTCATGCTTGCAAAGCACGCGCTCTCCCAACTGAGCTACCGCCCCGTGCGTGGGGCATAATATACCAGAACCACTGCACTCGAGGAAACCGCAATGATTCCTGCAGGTCAGGCCCTCACCGTCCGCTGCCAGTTCTGCCAGACGTGGAACCGCGTGGACGGGGCCCGCGCCGCCGAGCGCCCCAAGTGTGGGGAGTGCGGACGATTCATCCTGCTCGACCGCCCGTACACCCTGCACGAGGACTCCTTCGCGCGCACAATCGCCGAAACGGAGCTCCCCGTCCTGGTCGACTTCTACGCAGACTGGTGCGGGCCGTGCAAGATGATGGCGCCGTACGTCGACCAGCTTGCCGCCCGTCACACGGGACGGGCACTCATCGCCAAGCTCAATACCGACCTCGCTCCACAGCTGTCGGGGTCATTCGGCATCCGCGGCATCCCGACGACCATCGTGTTCAAGGGGGGGAAGGAGGTCGCACGGCAGAGCGGCGCGATCCCCTTCTCCGCGCTCGAGGAGCTGCTGCAACGGGCCATACCCCCCGCTGCGTAGCTTCCTTCGTCGCCACATTCCTCACCCCTCCAGTCCACTCGTCATGCTAACTACCGATCCTGAGCGACACCACTCGCCGTTGATGCGCCGTTCGTTCCTGACGCGCTTGGGCGCCGGAGTGGCCGCCTTCTCCACCGCGATCGGGCTCGGGGCTCGCGAGGTGCCGGCGCAGGAGACCGCGCAGCCGGGCGGGTGGCAGCCGGCGCGCCATCCCCAGGATGACTGGTTCGACCAGGTTCCGGGGAAGCACCGCTTCTTCTTCGACGCCACATCACCGACCGGCGCGGGCGAGGCCATCACCTTTGCGACCAACTACTACGTCGCCAACAAGGCAGGGTACGGCCTGGACGCGCGTGACCTCGCGGTGGTCATCTGCCTGCGGCATTGGGCCACACCGTTCGCCTTCTCCGACGCCATCTGGGCCAAGTACGGTGCGCACTTCTCGGAGCGCATCAAGTTCACCGATCCGCGGACCAAGGCGGCGCCGACAAAGAACGTCTACCTGGACGATGGGTACGGGATGCAGCTGCCGAACCGCGGCACCACGCTGGACGAGATGATCGCGCGGGGGACGCACTTCGCGATCTGCGGCCTCGCCTCGCGCGCCTTTGCCGGCATCATCGCGGCGAAGGTCGGTGCCAAGCCCGACGACGTCTTCGCCGAACTGCAAGCCGGGCTGATCGCCAACTCCCACATGACGGCGGCCGGGATCGTGGCCGTGAATCGCGCGCAGGAGCGGGGGTACTCGCTGCAGTACATTGGATAGGGACAGAGGACGAGAAGACGAGAAGACGAGGGGGCGCGCGACGGGCCGCGTAGGAAACAGGAGGGGGGAGCGCCGATGGCGCTCCCCCGCTTTGCTCGGCACGGGCAGGTCGCGTGGAGAGCGGGAGGTGGCGAGCGAGTCAACGGCGATCCCCGCGTGGCTCCTGCGCGAACCGTCGCTCCAGGCGCGCCATGACCGCAGGCATCCCGGGGATCCAACGCAGAACGCGCCCGAGCGGAAGGAGCAGCAGGAGGAGGTACATCGCCATGGTTCGCATCACCACCGCGAGCAGCACCAGTAGGAAGGCGACGATCGCGAGGTAAGCGATGCTGATCGCCGCGCCGCCCTGGCCCTCGATCCCGTCCATGGCCCGGTGTGGGTCAGCCGTGGACAAGCGCGGCCGCGGTGGCGTGCACCGGCTGCGCATCTGGGAGTCCGCGCGCCAGTCGCACAACCACGGGGGTCGTCATGAGTGTCGTCCCGATCGCCATGAAGACCATCATCGCGAACAGCGTCGGCGAGATGACGCCGATATCGAGTCCGATGTTGAGGATAACCAGCTCCATGAGCCCGCGCGTATTCATGAGCGAGCCGAGCAGCGCGCCGGCGCGCCATGACATCCCCGTCAGCCGCGCGGCGATCGCCGTCCCGCCAAACTTGCCGGCGACCGCGACGAGCAAGATGACCCCCAGCGCGAGCAGCTGCGCTCCGTCAGCAGCAACGAGTCCAAGCTGGGTGCGCAGGCCGGTGAAGGCGAAGAACAGCGGTAGGAGGAAGGCGACGAGGAGATCCTCGAATCGCAACGCCAGCGCTTGGCGGAACCGCTCATCGCGGGGCATCACCGCCCCGGCAAGGAAGGCACCGAAGAGCGCGTGGATTCCAAGCACCTCGGTGATCCCTGCCGAGACGAAGACGACGATGATCACCGCCGCCAGTTGCCCCTGCGCGATCGACCCCGATTCCGCCACCCTCCGCCCGAAGCGTCCGAGCAAGGCCGCCCCCGCCGTGAGCATGACGATCACGTAGACAACGGTCCCGCCAAATGTCTCCAGGTATGACATCGACTCGCCCGAACGCGCGATGCTGACCACGACGGCAAGGATGAGCCACGCCGAGACGTCGTCGACCGCTGCGCAGGCGATGGCCAAACTCCCGAGCGGCGATCGGGTGAGCTGTCGCTCCTCGAGGATGCGTGCCAACACAGGAAATGCGGTGACGCTCATCGCCGCCCCCAGGAAGAGGGCGAACCCGGTGAAATGCACCCCCGCCGGGGCCAGCGAACGAAAGAGCCAGGCGGCCACGAGCACCCCGAGCGCAAACGGCGCGGCAATGCTCGACCAGGAGATGGCGAGCGCCATCCTGCCACGCGACGCCAGCGACCTCGTATCGAGTTCCAACCCCACGAGGAACATGTAGAGGATGAGGCCGAGTTGGCTCAGCGTATTGAGAAAGCCGAGCGACGCGGGGGGAAACAGAGTCGCCCAGGTTCGGGGTGCCACCGCGCCGAAGAGCGATGGACCGAGGGCGATGCCCGCCACCATCTCGCCGACGACCTGTGGTTGCCCGAGACGTCGCATGAGCCGCCCAGAGAGGCGGGCAGCAAGCAGAATCACGACGATCTGCGCCAGCAGCAGGACGAGATTCGGCATGATCGGCATCGTTGAGCTGGAGGGGAATCGCTCGTCGTGCACTCCCCCGTGCATTGGGGGGGGCCGGCAATGTTCAGTTTGTACTGTCGCAGTGATCTGCAGCGGTGGAACGGCGTTCGCGATTCGTGAAAACCATTCCCCCGCTGACCGCGATAACGCCCTCCCCAAACGAAGAAGACGAGGAGACCTTCCCTCGTCCTCTCGTCTCCTCTTCTGCTCGCGACCTACTCGTGCGCCGGTAGCGGCTCCATCGTGCGTGGGTCGACGGGGACCTGCATCTCGTCGCGATGTGCCGAGGTCATCCAGACCACCCTCATGCGCGGGAAGGCATCCATGAAGGCAATGTAGGTGTAGCCCCACAGCCCCAGGAAGCCGAGCGTCGTCCCGATTTCCCAGATGCCGAACGGCGCTGAGGTGACGGTCTGGACGTAGATCGGCGGGTAGATCTCGAGGTAGCGATGGATCCAGATGCCGATCATCGCCGATCCGGCGAAGAGCGCCATCGTCGGCATGAAGAGCTTGGGTGCCTTGCCGAGGAGGCCGAAGAACGGCGCCCCGAAGACCAGGAAGGCCACCGCCACGCTGAGCCCCGTCCACGGCTGGATGAGCGTGAGGCGGAGGCGGTGCGTCTCCTCGGCCCAGTTGCCGTACCAGATCACGAGGAACTGCGAGAAGGTGAGGTAGCCCCAGAAGGCGGTAAAGGCAAAGCACAGCTTGCCGACGTCATGGAGGTGCGTCTCGGTGATGACGTCGTGCGCTCCCATGAAGTCGCGCCACCAGCGCAGGAGGAGCGCGAACATCATGAGCATCACCAGCCAGCCGCCCATGAAGACCTGCCACCCGTACATCGTGCTCTGGAAGTGGTAGTCCATCGACATGGACAGATCCCACGACAGGATGGTCCACCCGAAGCCGAACGCGAGGGCAAGGAATACCGCGAGGCGTCCTTGCAGCGAGTGCGTCGAGTGCAGCTCGCGGCGCTCCTCACCGAAGCCGCGCCGCATCCCTTCGCGGATCCCCTTGGCCCATGAGGCCCCCCACTCCGGGAGCAAGCCGACGTCGATCCGGACCGAGGTGTAGGTGTACCAGACGCTCAGGACAGTGATGATCCCGAACACGACGATGCCGCGAATCGTGAAGAAGGTGGGATCGAGCCACTTCGCCTTCTCCGGGATCGTGATCGTCTCGTGCGTCCACGGGAAGATGTGCCCCTTCCCGAAGACGAGCGTGACGAGGAGGAGGACGAAGGCGACCGGGAGCCACGCCACCATGCCTTCGACGAGGCGAATGACCGCCCGCGACCAGCGCGCCGTGGTGATGCGCTGCACCGCGGCGAACATCACGGCCGCCGACGACGGGATGGTGAAGTAGAGCCAGTTGACGTGGAACGCCTGCCAGGCGCGATCTTGCCCCATGGCGGCGCCGGCGATGAAGATGGCGAAGCCGACCACCGCGAGGACGAGGGAAATCGTCTTCCACTGCTTCGGTACCGGCTTGGCCTGGATCATGGAGACCAGGTCCTGCCGGGACGGCGTGTGTGTTCCGTGATGTGCGCTCACTCGTGTTCTCCCGTCTTCGCGGGCTCCGCCGAGACACCCGGCGTGCCGATGAGCCCCGGTGCCACGAACGGCACCCAGCGGTTAGGGCCAAGCGCGGTCGGCCCAGGGACCTTGTCGCCGTTGACGCCCGGCAGGGCGATGGGGCCGGTGGCGAACTGGTCGCCGGTCACCTTCCCCTGCAGCGCGCGCACGTAGTTGACCACGTCCCAGCGATCGGATTCCTCGATGCGGTTGTACGGCGGCATGAGCCCCCGTCCGTTGCGCATCATCCCGAAGATGTAGCCATCGGTGCGGTTCTTGGTCATGTCCATCAGGAGGTTGATCGGCGGGACGCCATACTTCATGGCCTTCCCCATCCCGTCGCCCTTGTCGCCGTGACACACGGCGCAGTTGATCTGGAAGTACTTGTGCCCGTTGGCCAGCGAGGCCTCGGTCACCGGATGCGGGTTGATTGCCAGCGTCCCGATGGTATCGATCTGGAACGGGAGGTTGGTGTACGACACCTGCATCGCGCTCACGGCGGTCCCCGAACGCGGCACCGATCCCTGCGGGGCTCCGCGCACCGCCTTGAGGATCGAGTCCTGCTCCCAGGTGGCCACGTACGGTTGGCGCTTGAAGTCGGTGAACCACTCGCACGCGGTGAGCGAGAGGATGATGGGTGCAATGAGCACGACGCGCCGGAGCGCAGGGTCGATTCGGCGAATCATCTCGTCTTCCCCTCTTCTCGTCTTCTCGTCTTCTCGCCGTCTCATGACTCGCCCCTCACTTCGACGGCGCCGTGGGCGCGCAGCGTCTCTTCCGCTTCCTTCAGCCGCTCCGGCGCCGCCTCCACAAAGATGCCGTAGTCGCCGTGCGTGAAGCGCGGGTCGAAGCCGACCGTCGCGGTGATCTTCGGGATGCGCGAATTGATGAACATCGCCGCCACGGTCGACAGCGCCCCGACCAGCACCATCGTTTCGAATCCGATGATGGTGTACGGGATCCAACTGGCGATCGCCTTCCCACCCACGACGAGGGGCCAGTACTCCGAGGTCCACACCGCGATCCAGTAGCCGAACGTCACGCCAAGCAACCCGCCGATCAGCGTGTAGCGCCGGACCGGGCTCATCGGCGCCGCCACGGCGTGCTCGATCTCGTGACGCGGCGTCGGGGTGTAGACGGTGAACTCGTACTTCTTCTTCTTCAGCGCCTCGATCGCGTCGCAGGTCGCGTCGATCTCACGAAACGCCGCCACAAGTCCGCGTCGCATCAGTCGAATTCTCCCGGCGTTTCGGTGCCATAGGGGAGGTGGTGTCCACTGGGATCGAGCCCGTGCCCGCGCGCGTGACTGCGCAGCTTGGGCGGGACGATTTCCTTGACTTCGGCGATCGCCACCACGGGGAGCTGCTTGATGAAGAGGAGGAACCACATGAAGAACCAGCCGAACGATCCGACGAGGATCGACATGTCGACCCAGCTCGGCACGTAGTGTCCCCACTGCCAGGGCTCGAACTCGTGCGAGAGCGACGGGACGATGATCACGAAGCGCTCGAACCACATCCCGATGTTGATGAAGATCGAGAGGATGAAGAGCCAGGTCGGGTTGCGCCGCAGCTTCTGCGAGAAGAGCGAGAGCGGGAAGATCATGTTGCACGTGAGCATGATCCACGCCGCCCACCACCACTCACCGAAGACGCGGTTCCAGAAGTAGTCCTGCTCGGCGGCCACGCCCGAGTACCAGGCCACCCAGAACTCGATGAGGTACGCGCAGCCGACCACCATCGAGGTAAACAGGGCCAGCTTCGCCGCCGCGTCGAGGTGGTTGATCGTGACGTAGTGCTGCAGCTTGAAGAACTTCCGGATCGGGATGATGATCGTGAAGACCATCCCGATGCCGGAGAAGATGGCGCCGGCCACGAAGTACGGCGGGAAGATCGTGGCGTGCCACCCCGGCGTGAGGGCCATGGCGAAGTCGAACGACACGACCGAGTGCACCGACAGCACCAGCGGCGTCGAGAAGGCCGCCAGGAACAGGTACATCTTCATGAAGTGGCGCCACTCAGGCTCCGAGTTCCGCCATCCTAACGACAGGATCGCCAGGATTCGCTTGCGCAGCGGGTTGGTCTCGCGGTCACGCAGCACCGCGATGTCGGGGATGAGTCCGACATAGAGGAAGGTCGACGAGACCGTGAGGTACGTCGAGATGGCGAACACGTCCCACACCAGCGGCGACTTGAAGTTCGGCCAGATCAACCGCCAGTTGGGATACGGGATCAGCCAGAAGAACTTCCACGGCCGCCCGATGTGGATGATCGGGAAGAGCCCTGCCGTCATGACCGCGAACACCGTCATCGCTTCCGCGCATCGATAGATCGTCGTGCGGAAGCCGGCGCGGAACAGGAAGAGGATCGCCGAGATCAGCGTTCCAGCGTGGCCGATGCCGACCCAGAAGACGAAGGTGATGATGTAGACGCCCCACATCACCGGCGGCGCGTAGCCCGCGTTCCCGAGCCCCCAGTAGATCTGGTAGATCCACGCGGCGGCGCCCACGAGGAACATCGCGATGGCCACGCCCAGCGCGCCGAACCAGCCGGCAGTGGGCTTCAGCGTCCCGATGATCTCGGTGTCGACCTGCTCGTAGTCCCGGACCCCCGGGAGCTGCACGTCGGCCGAGGCGACGTTCGGCCGGAGCGGTTCAGCGAAGGTTGCCATCAGTTGGCCCCTCCCGCCGGATGATTGACGCGCTTCAAGTAAACCACCGCGGTGTAGGTACTGAGTTCCTCGAACACATGGTAGGCACGCGCATCCTGGGCGAGCTTGGCCACCGACCAGTTCTCGTCGGGCGCGTCGCCGAAGATGATCGCCTTCGACGGGCAGGCCTGTGCGCACGCCGTGGTGAACTCGTCGGACTTGAGCTCGCGGTTCTCGAGCTTGGCCAGGTTCTCGGC
>DAIESF010000063.1 GCA_027346425.1 Gemmatimonadota bacterium
ATCGCCCACTTCCCCGCCTTCCATTCCTGGAAGTGTACCGGGCCCTGCGCGGTGTCGGCTGTGAAGTCCGGCGCGCCGGCGCCCTGCGTCGGCCAGAAGCCGGCGACCATTTATGAGATGGCCTGTACTTCTCCGTGATGGACTCGACCGGCTCGACCGAGACGACCCAGGCGTGGTCGGGCGCCCTGCAGCCCGGGCTGGCCAGCCGGGTGCACGCGAACGTGATCAACCCCTTCATCAAGCTCGGCGGGCTGGAGGTCTTCGGAAACTTCGAGACGGCCAAGGGCGGCGCCGCGAACGAGACGGTGGATCGCGAATGGAAACAGAACGTGTACGAGGCGACCTACCGTTTCCTGAAGGACCAGCTGTACGTCACGGGGCGCTACAACACCGTGACGGGAGCGCTGCGCGGGATCAGCAATGACGTCTCCATCGACCGCTCGCACTTCGGCGGTGGCTGGTTCATCACGCCGAACGTCATGCTGAAGTCGGAGTACGTGACGCAGAAGTACAACAAGTTCCCGGCCAACGACATTCGCAACGGTGGGAAGTTCAACGGCTTCGTGGTCGAGGGCGTGGTCGCCTTCTGATCGCACCGGACATAACGCGAGAGGGGCGCCGGTCGCGGCGCCCCTCTCTGCGTTTCCCGCCAGCCACAAACGCTGGCGTCCCCGCCGGCGCCCCGGGACTCGTTCAATGCGCGGGTGCAGCCTCCCCGGCCTCGGCCACCGGGTAGAGGGGAAAGTCGTCGGTCAGCGCCTTCACGGATGCCCGTACCGCCGCGTGGACCGACGCATCGTCGGGTGCCGCAATCACGGTATCGATCAGCGCAGCGATCCGGCGCATCTCCCCCTCCTTCATTCCCCGTGTTGTCACCGCCGGCGTCCCGATGCGAATCCCGGAGGTGACAAAGGGCGACTGCGTCTCGCGTGGCACCGTGTTCTTGTTCACGGTGATCCCCGACTTGTCGAGCACCTGCTCGGCCACCTTGCCGGTGAGTCCCTTGTTGCGCAGGTCCACGAGCATCAGGTGGTTGTCGGTTCCGCCCGACACGAGGTGGAAGCCACGCTCGGTGAGTGCCACCGCCAACGCCTGCGCGTTGCGCACGATCTGTCCGGAGTAGTCGGCGAACGACGGGTGGAGCGCCTCGAGGAAGGCGACCGCCTTAGCGGCGATCACGTGCTCCAGGGGGCCGCCCTGCGACCCGGGGAAGACCGCCTTGTCGACCGCCTTCGCGTGTTCCGCCTTGCAGAGGATGAGCCCCCCGCGCGGGCCGCGCAGCGTCTTGTGGGTCGTCGTGGTGACGACGTCGGCGTGCGGGATGGGTGACGGATGATGGCCCGTCGCCACGAGTCCGGCGATGTGCGCCATGTCGACCATCAGGATCGCCCCCACTTCGTAGGCGACCTCGGCGAATGCCGCGAAGTCGATCGTGCGCGGATACGCACTCGCCCCGGCGATGATCATCCGCGGCCGTTCGCGACGCGCCACGTCGCGCAGCATGTCGTAGTCGATGTAGCCGGCATCGGTCACGCCGTAGTGCACGGCGCGATAGAGGAGCCCCGAGAAGTTGACCGGCGACCCGTGGGTGAGGTGTCCCCCCTGTGAGAGGTCCTGGCCGAGCAGCGTGTCGCCCGGCTTGAGGAAGGCGAGACACACGGCGCTGTTGGCCGATGCACCAGAATGCGGCTGCACGTTGGCATGATCGGCGCCGAAGAGTCGCTTGGCCCGATCGATCGCCAGCTGCTCCACGAGGTCCACCACCTCGCAGCCGCCGTAATAACGCTTCCCGGGGAGCCCTTCGGCGTACTTGTTGGTGAGCGGCGAGCCGAGCGCCTCCATGACGGCGGGCGAGACGAAGTTCTCGCTGGCGATGAGTTCGAGTCCCTCCGACTGGCGTTCGATCTCGCGCTCGACAAGGCGGGCGATTTCCGGATCGGCATCACGCAGGGCACTCCCGGGAGGACACCGATCCCATGACGTCCAGTCGCTCATTTCGCCTCCGGCGCAGGTTCGATCTTCTCCACGCGCCGTTCGTGCCGCCCCCCCTCGAAGGGGGTCTTGAGCCACGTGTCGAGAATCGTGTTGGCGTCCTGCTCGGTCACGAATCGGGCCGGGAGGACGAGGATGTTGGAATCGTTATGCAGCCTGGAGAGCTCGGCGATCTCCGGGGTCCATGCCACGGCCGCGCGCACATGCGGATGCCGGTTGGCGGCATACGACATGCCGAGCCCCGTGCCGCACAGCAGCACCCCGCGCTTCGCCTCACCATGCTCCACTCGCGATGCCACGGGGTGCGCATAGGCGGGGTAGTCGGTCGAGGCCGGCGAGTGAGTGCCGACGTCTTGCACCTCGTACCCGAGTTCCTTCAGGTGCGCGATGAGGTGCTGTTTCAGCTCGAAACCGGCGTGGTCAGCGCCGATCGGAATGATCTCTTTGCTCACTGGCGAGAAGACGAGAGGACGAGAAGACGAGGCAACGACCGAATTCTACTGCGCGGGGCGGGGAGGCGAGAGGGGGCGGCGTCTCCGCGGCGCCACCCCCTCTCGTCATCTCGTCTTCTCTCAACTCTTTCTCGGCCACTGGGGCCAGGTGCGCACAAGCCCGCCGACGGCCTGCAAGCGGCGCTCGGCGAGACGATCGGCGGCCTCGTAGGTCGGGATTCCCTGCTCGCGAGCGATCTCGAAGACGCCGAGGGTGGTGTCGTAGATCTCGTCGGCCTTGCGGAGGGCGCGCTGCGCGGTCCAGCCGGCGAGTTCGCTGTACACGTTGATCACGCCACCGGCGTTGGCGACGAAATCGGGGGCGTAGAGGATTCCCTTCTTCTCGAGTTCCGCCCCGTGCTTTTCCGGGAGGAGGAGCTGGTTGTTGGCCGCGCCGGCGACGATCTCCGCGCGCAGCTTCGGGAGGGTCTCGTCATTGAGGATCCCACCGAGCGCGCACGGAGCGAAGATGTCGGCGGTCACGCCGTAGATGCTGTCGAGCTCCACCGCGCGCGCCCCACATTCGTCCACGACACGCTTGACCCGTGTGGCGTCGATGTCGGTGACGATCAGCTTCGCCTCGTGGGCGTGCAGCTCCTTGCAGAGGTAGTAGCCGACGTTCCCCAGCCCTTGCACCGCGATCGTCTTGCCAGCGACCGACTCGGAGCCCCAGCGATGCTTGGCCGACGCCTGGATGGCGCGAAAGACACCGCGGGCGGTGACCGGCGACGGATCACCCGACTTGGTCGCGAGCCCCGCGACGTAGTCGGTCTCCATGTGCACGAAGTCCATGTCAGCGGTGCTCGTCCCCACGTCCTCGGCGGTGACGTAGCGCCCACCTAACGACTCCACGAAGCGCCCGTGGGCGCGGAAGATCATCTCGCGCTTGGCGGTACGGTTGTCACCGATGATGACGGCCTTGCCGCCGCCGAGGTTGAGCCCGGCCACGGCGTTCTTGTAGGTCATTCCGCGAGCGAGGCGCAACGCATCGATGATCGCCTCCTCGTCCGTCTTGTACTGCCAGAAACGCGTCCCGCCGAGCGCGGGGCCAAGCGTGGTGTCATGGATGGCGATGATGCCGCGGTACCCGCTGGACTTGTCGTGACAGACGACAAGCTGCTCGTGGCCCATGCCGGAGATTACGTCGAAGAGGTTCATGGTTCCTGGGACGGGAGACAGGAGACGGGAGACGGGAGTGCCGGGCCCCGGCGGGGTCCGGCTGAGCTCTCACCTGCCCGCGAGGAAAGGGGCGACGTGCAACTCACGAACGTGCATACAGCTCTCGCGCGATCACGATGCGCTGGATCTCGGAGGTTCCTTCATAAATCTCGGTCACCTTGGCGTCGCGGAAGAGCTTCTCGACCGGGTATTCCTTGACGTAGCCGTAGCCCCCAAAGATCTGGATGGCCTCGGTGGTGACCCACATCGCGGTTTCGCTCGCCATCAGCTTGCTCATGGAGCCGAACTGCGTGATGGGCTGCCCGCGATCCTTCGCCGACGCGGCGGCATACAGCAGGGCGCGCGAAGCGGCCACGCGCGTCGCCATGTCGGCCAGCTTGAACTGCACCGCCTGGAACTCCTTGATCGGCTTGCCGAACTGCTTGCGCTCGGCGGCGTAGCGCACCGAGTGCTCGAGGGCGGCGCGGGCGATCCCGATGGACTGCGCCGCAATGCCGAGCCGCCCGTTGTCGAGCGACTGCATCGCGTACACGAACCCCATCCCCTCCTGCCCGAGGCGATTGGCGACCGGGACGCGCAGCTCGTCGAAGACGAGCTGGTTGGTTTCGGAGCCGCGCAACCCCATCTTGTCCTCCTTCTTCCCGACCGAGAACCCCGGCATGTCGGGGGTGATGATGAAGGTCGAGATACCGCGCGCCCCCTTTCGATCGTTGGGGGAGTCGGTGCGCGCCATCGCGAGGATGACGTCGGCGTGCGCGCCGCTGGTCACCCACGCCTTGACGCCGGTGAGGACGTAGTGATCGCCGTCGCGCACCGCCTGCGTGCGGAGCGAGGCGGCGTCGGAGCCGGCATCGGGTTCGGAGAGGGCGAAGGCGCCCAGGTACTCGCCGCGCGCCATCGGCCGCAGGTACTTCTGCTTCTGTTCCTCGCTCCCATAGCGCAGGATCATCTGGGTGGGGAGCGAGTTGTGCACGCTCATGAGGACGGCAACCGAGGCGTCGACGGCTGCAATCTCCTCGAGCGCGACGAGGTAGGTGCAGGTGTCGAGCCCGAGCCCGTCATACGCCTCGGGGATCAGCATCCCGAGGAAGCCAAGCGCCCCCATCTTGCCGACGATGCTGCGATCGAAGACGGACTCGCGGTCCCACCGATCGCTGTGCGGCGCGATCTCGGCGAGTGCGAAGTCACGCGCGGACTCCTGCATCGCCCGCTGTTCCTCCGTAAGGGGAATGAGTGCCCACGACATGGGGCTATTGGTAGCTGTAGAAGCCGCGTCCCGACTTCCGGCCGTACCAGCCGGCGGCCACGTATTTCCGCAGCAAGGGGCACGGGCGGTACTTCGAGTCGCCAAGTCCTTCGTGGAGGACTTCCATGATCGCGAGGCAGGTGTCGAGTCCGATGAGGTCGGCGAGGGCCAGGGGGCCCATGGGGTGGTTCATCCCGAGCTTCATCACGGTGTCGATCGCCTCCACCGTTCCCACTCCTTCCATCAACGCGTAGACTGCCTCGTTGATCATCGGGAGGAGAATGCGATTGGCGACGAAGCCGGGATAGTCGTTCACTTCGACCGGGGTCTTGCCAACCGCCTTCGCCAGCGCGAGGACGCGCTGGGTGGTGGCGTCGCTCGTGGCGAGGCCGCGAATGACCTCCACCAGCTGCATCACCGGCACCGGGTTCATGAAGTGCATCCCGATCACCTGCTCCGGACGCTTGGTCTTCGCGGCGATGTCGGTGATGGAGATGGAACTGGTGTTGGTCGCGAGGATAGCGCCGGGAGTCGCGAGGCGGTCCATGTCGCCGAAGATGCGGTACTTGAGGTCAGGGTTCTCCGTCGCCGCCTCGATCACCAGCGTGGCGCCGGCAATTGCCGCGATGTCCGTGCTGTCGGTGATGCGCGCCAGCGTAGCGTCCTTCGCCGTCGCATCCAGTGTCCCCTTCTTCACTTGGCGGTCGAGGTTCTTCTCGATCGTCGAGCGTCCGCGCGCAAGGGCGTCGGCGGAGACGTCGATCATCGTGACGGGGTAGCCACTCTGCGCAAAGACATGCGTGATGCCGTTCCCCATCTGCCCCGCGCCAATCACCGCAATCGTGTCCGGCATGTTCGTTCAGCTCCTTGGGCGCTGGCCGCGCCGCAGCAGGAAATACACGGCAAGCAGCATTCCGGCGGCGGCAAAGAGCCCGGCCTCCGGGCCCCACGCGCCACCGGTGGCCCAGTCCGGGCCCGCATCGACTGTTCGATAACTCGGCGCTCCCAGCCCCGCCCCGCTCACCGACGTGTGCATCACGCCAGCCATCACGAAATTCCACGCCACGTGCGCCGACCACGCCGCGTAGAGACTGCGCATCGCCACGAGGATGCTCCCGAGGAAGACCCCGGCGAGCGTCACCAGCGCGATGGACTGAAAGGTGGCCCCGGTATTCTCGAGATGCATGAGGCCGAAGACTACGCTCGTCACGACGATCGCCACGCGGGCCCCGAATTGCTCACGCAACAGGGCGAGCGCGTAGCCGCGGGTCATCAGTTCCTCCCACAGGGCAGCCGGGATGAGGAGCCCCAGCGAGAGCAGCGCCGACTGCCACACGTCGCCCGGCGGCATCGCCTCCACGCGCAACCACCCGACGCTCAACAGGGCGAGCGACGGGACGCCGACCGCTGCCCCGCCTAACGCGGCCCCGCCCAGAACGGCGCGGGGGGTGAAGGCCGACCGGTCGAGGGCCACGAGGCGCCACCCGTCGGGCTCCACCACCCGAAAGGTCCACCAGTGCCCGATCAGCATCCCGATCGACCAGGTGATGACGAAGGTGGGGAGCCGGGCTCCCGTCACCGCCTCGACCCACGCGGCGGCCGGCGGCACGACCGCCCTGCTCCCGAGGTACCCGACCGAGCAGGCCAGCATGAAGATGGCGAATTTCCACGCCGGCGACACACGCCCTCCCATCGCCGCCCCGCCGACGGGCGGCGACGCGAGATGGTGTCCGTTCCCCGGCAAGGACATGGCCGCTCGCGCGCCGCGGTCGGGCGACGTTAGGCGACGCGGGAGACGGAGAGCGCTACTGCATCGCCGCCGCCGAGGCAGAGCGTGACGAGCCCGCTCGACTTCCCGCGGTCGGCCAGCGCGTGCAGGATCGTCACCAGGAGGCGCGTCCCGCTCGCCCCGATCGGATGCCCGAGCGCGATCGCGCCGCCG
>DAIESF010000077.1 GCA_027346425.1 Gemmatimonadota bacterium
GATGAAGTCGCGCGGCGTCTACGAGACCCCGGGCGGGACGCTCCTCTACACGGCGCTCAGCGAACTCGAGATGCTCGTGCTCGACCGCCGCACGCTCGCCGCGAAGGATACCATCTCGCCGCGTTATGCAGACCTCGTCTACGAGGGGCGCTGGTGGACGACCGAGAAGGAGGCCTACGACGCCTTCGTCAACGTGATCGTCGGCCGCGTCACCGGCACCGTTACGCTGCGCCTCTACAAGGGGAACGTCGTGATCGCCGGGCGTGCTTCCGAGCAAGCGCTCTACGACGAGCGCTTCGTCACCTTCGGCGAGGACGACGGCGTGTACCAGCAGTCCGATGCCGCAGGCTTCATCCGTCTCTACGGGCTCCCGATGCGCGTGCGCGCGCTCAAGGACCTCGAGCTCAAACAGCATCACAAGCAGGAGGGCGAGGGTGCGAAGGACACCACCCGCGCCTACGCGTGAGCCAGGGCGGTAACGCCCCCGAGTCGACGACGACTCCCCCGGCAGGCACGTCGCCTGCCGGGGGTCACCGTCTGTGGGGCGGACGTTTCAACGCCAAGTCGGCGGCCATCATGGACGCCGTCAATCGTTCCATCGGCATCGACTTCCGTCTCTGGCCCTTCGACATCAAGCTGTCGAAGGCCTGGGCCATGGCACTGTGGAACGCCGGCGTCCTCTCGCTCGACGAGAGCAAGGCGATCGAGGCGGGGCTCGACAAGGTCGGCGCCCGCCTGGCAGCCGGCGAGACACCGATCGACAGCGACGAGGACATCCACACCATGATCGACCGCCTCCTCCACGAGGAGGCGGGGGCGGCGGCGTCCAAGCTGCACACCGGGCGCTCGCGCAACGACCAGGTGGCCACCGCCTCACGCATGTGGGCCATCGACGCCTGCGCGCGCCTCGACGCCGCCATCCGCGAGGTGCAATCCGTGCTGCTGGTGCAGGCCGAAGGACTGCAGGAAGCGCTCCTTCCCGCCTACACGCACATGCAGCGCGCCATCCCGGTGTCGGGGGCGCACTGGATGCTCTCGCACTTCTGGCCCCTCGGGCGCGACCGCCAGCGACTGGCCGCCGCCGCCGGCAGTGCCAGCACCCTCCCGTTAGGTTCGGGTGCCATCGCCGGCTGTGCCTTCCCCATCTCGCGCACCCTCCTCAAGGACACCCTCGGCTTCACCGCGCTGTCGCGTAATTCCATCGACGCCGTGGCCGACCGTGACTTCGTGGCCGAGGTCGTCTTCGCCTGCTCGATGATGGCCACGCACATGTCCAAGCTGGCCGAGGACCTGATCCTCTACGGATCGAGCGAGTTCGGCTTCGTGAAATTCGGCGATGGCTACAGCACCGGCTCGAGCATGATGCCGCAGAAGCGCAATCCCGACGCACTCGAGATCGCGCGCGGCTCGGCAGGGCGACTCATGGGAGATCTCGTCTCCGTGTTAGGCACCCTCAAGGGGCTGCCGAGCGGTTACAACAAGGACCTGCAGGACGACAAGCGCGCCATGTTCGGGGCGGTCGACACCATGCTCCTCGTCCTCCCGGCCGTCGCCGGCGCGGTGGAGGAACTCACCTTCGACACCGCCCGCATGCGCGGCGCCGTGTCCAGCGCCATGATGGCCACCGACCTGGCCGATTACCTGGTCGAACAGGGGATCTCGTTCCGCGAGGCGCACAAGGCCGTCGGCGCGCTCGTGCGCGAATGCGAGGCGACGGGGCTCGAGCTCCACGCGCTCCCGCGCACGGCATTCGCCGCCGCGCACCGCGCATTCGGCGACGACGTCTACGAGGCGCTCTCACCCGAGCGCTCGCTGGCACGGCGCGAAGTCGAGGGAGGCACGGGCCCCAACGCGGTCAGGGCACAGATCGAGCAGGCACGCTCGGCGCTGGCACCGGCGACCGAGGGACGCGGGAACGACCAGGCGCCGCTGGTGCGGTAGCGACGACAGCCAAGTCACTCGGCGCCGCACCGCGGAATGGCGAACGAGCCGCCAGCAACAATTGCTGGCGGCTCGTTCGCACAGTGCCTCACAACGCGCGTCAGGCCACGCTCGTCACGGCCGAGACACCAACGCGGTGAGCGCCACGCGATACTCCTTCGCCTGTGCGTCGAAGGTCACGCGGTACGCCGTCGGATACGAGCCGGCGAGCGGATACAGCTGCGGCGTCGAGATCGGGGTGACCACGTCGCTCGGCTTGCTGAGCAGATAGGCGCGCGTCACCATCGGCTCGTAGAAGGTGTAGCGCCCGGCCCAGGATCCGTAGATGAACGTCTTGGTGAAGGGGAGGTAGGCGGCAGGATTGCCAAGGAGGTTCTGCAGCTCGGGCGAGCGCACGTCGACCCAGTGCACCCCCATGTGCGGTACCGCGACCACGGCCGGCGGCCCTGGGGTGATGTAGAACGGGGGGACGTACGCGCCGGTCGGGACGTTGCTCGCGTTCGCCGCGTAGTTGGGATCGGACGGGTCGATCGAGCTCCACTCCGCCTTCGAGATCGCGTAGAAATGGAAGTCGAAATGCGGCGTGTCGTAGACCCCGGCCGGGTCATGCCCGAATGGATTCCAGTCCAACTCGGCGAACTGATAGGGGGCGGGGCTCTGCGCCGGGAGTTGCAGGAGTAGCGAGTGCTCGGTGCCTTCGTTAGGCAGGTTGTCCAGCGCCCCCTCGTCGAGCGCGATCCCCAGTTCCACCGCCGACTGCCCTGCCTTGCCATCGAGCACGACGTAGGTACGTGCCATGCCATTCCCCAGCTTCACTGGGGTCCCGTACTGCCGGTGCATCCCGGGCTGGTCGTAGCCGGCGCGGGCAAGCGCGACGTCGGTGGCCTTGATGCCGCTGGCGGCCGTGGGTGCGTCGGCGGCACAGGCGGAGAGAACGATAACGGTGGCCGTGTAACTGGCACCGAGCAGTGCGCGCAACGTGGATCGCATGGGCGAGCTCTCTTGAGGAAGCTGGAAGACTGCGGCCGGGCTGCAGTCGTTCACCTGCTGGCCGGCGAACGATGCCGCCACGGACTGTAGCGGGCTTCTGAATCTGCCGTTGGCAGAAATCCTGTCAAACAAAGTCTTGTTAAGGTTGCCCTCCCGACGACGCGCGCTCGGCAATTCTTAACTGGGAATTCGCCCGACGTTCCGCTTCCGGAACCGCCGACCAAGCCATCTGACCCTCCCCGACGCCCAGAATGGCACTGGAGGCGCATCAATCCCGCGCGAACTAAAGCTGCGAGGTTGCTGCAGCATTCCCGTACCCAGGCTCGGTCTTATGCACCTTCGTTCTCTCTCCCCAGTTCTCTTCGCGACGGTGTTCGTGATCGCCTGCGCTCCGCAGTCGGATGAGCAGGGCGTCCCCGCCGCCGCGACCCCGGATGCGTCCCCCGCCGTGGGCCAGGCCAACGTGCAGGACGACGAGTCGCAGAAGGACGTAGTGAAGATTGCGGTCGGCTCCGCCGACCACACCACCCTGGTCGCTGCGCTCAAGGCGGCCGACCTCGTCAACGCACTGGCCAACGCAGGGCCGTTCACCGTCTTCGCCCCGACCAATGCGGCGTTTGACAAACTCCCGAAAGGAACTGTCGACGACCTGCTCAAGCCGGAGAATGTCGACAAGCTGCGCGGCATCCTGCAACACCACGTGACGACCTCAGTCTATGACGTGGCTGACCTCACCGACGGGATGACGCTGAGCATGGCCGATGGCGGCTCGGTGACGATCAAGAAGTCGGGGAGCGACGTCACCGTGGACGGCGCGAAGATCGTGGCCTCGGTTCGCGGCTCCAACGGGATGGTACACGTGGTGGACGCGGTGGTCGTCCCGGTGGCGAAGTAGGGGCGCCTGCCGGTCGCCCGCCCGCCATGCATGTGAGTCGGGGGCGGGCGACACGCAGGAGTCAGTTGGTCGACCGCAGCAAGGATGGGTACCTGCGCGACCGGGCGCCCTAACGCGGGCGGAAGGGCACCTGCCGCATCCCCGCCCAGTCTCGCGTCGCGCCATCGAAGTCCTTGAGACGCAGCTGGGCCGAGATCCCGCCGTCCAAGAGCGCCGCTTGCCGTGCGCCGA
>DAIESF010000080.1 GCA_027346425.1 Gemmatimonadota bacterium
CCGCTCGTCTTCCTCGGGTTACGAGCGACCGGCGGGTGGCAGATGCTGCAGATGCGCCTCACCCAGGCGGCGATCAACGCCCAGATGACCCCTACCGCGTACACGCATGCCTGGCGGGGGATGGGCGACCCGGCGACCAACTCGATCGGCGTGGAGGCATTCGGGCTTTTGATGGGACTCGGCTTCGTCCTCTCGTTTGGCTACTGGTGCACCGACTTCCTCGTGGTGCAGCGCGCCATGGCGGCCGACTCGATGACCGCGGCGCGGCGCACCCCGCTCATCGCCGCCGTGCCGAAGATGTTCTTCCCCTTCCTCGTCATCCTTCCGGGGATGATCGCCCTCGTGCTCGGCGGTGGTGAAGGGGCGACGGCGGTCGGCGGGATAGGGCAGGGGCTCATCCCGGCCAAGCTCGCGGCGAACGGGGCGGCGCTCATCGACGCCACGGGGCGCACGGTGCTCGACTACGACATGGCGACGCCGATGATGCTCGTCACGCTCTTCCCCACCGGGATGCTCGGGCTCGGCCTCACCGCACTCATTGCGTCGTTCATGTCGGGGATGGCCGGCAACGTGACCGCCTTCAACACGGTGTGGACCTACGACATCTACCAGTCGCACATCAGGAAGGGGGCGAGTGACGATCACTACCTGTGGATGGGGCGCGCCACGACGGTGGGGGGGATCCTGCTGTCGGTGGCAGCGGCATACGCGGCGGGCGCCTTCAACAACATCATGGAGTTTCTCCAACTCGTCTTCGCCTTCGTCAACGCCCCCCTCTTCGCGACCTTCGCGCTGGGGATGTTCTGGAAGCGGAGCACCGGGCACGGCGCCTTCACCGGGCTGGTGATGGGGACGTTAGGCGCGGTGGTGCACCACGGCGTCTCGCTCGCGCGCGGGGCGACGCCGGGGATCAAGGGGGGGTACTTCGGCGCGATGCTCGCCTACCCGAGCGAGATGGCGCAGACATTCTGGACGGCGATCGTGGCGTTCACAACCTGCTTCGTCGTCACGATCGTCGTCTCGCTTCTCTCACGACCGCGCCCCGACGAGGAACTCAAGGGGCTGGTCTATGCCCTTACGCCACGGCTGAAGGAGGAACACCTCTCCTGGGCACAGCGCCCGGCGACGTTCGCCATCGTGGTGCTGGCGATGACGGCGCTGCTCAACTTCGTCTTCTTCTGACCCCGGCCGGAGATCGCACATGAGCGGTACAGCGGGACTGGACCTCAGGTACCCGATCGGCGGGCTCTTCGCAGTCCTCGGCGCGATCCTCGCCGGTTTCGGGCTCGCCACGCGCGGCGACGCGAAGATGTATGCCCCCTCGGGCAACCTGAACATCAACCTCCTCTGGGGAGTGGTGATGCTCGTCTTCGGGTTCCTGTTCCTCGCCCTTGCGTGGTGGGCGGGGCGACGCGGGGCGGGGGGGACGTCACGCATGGCGATGGACGCTCCCGAAGGGCGCGAGACCGAGGAGCGGGAGCGCAGGCTGGGGCTGGAGCACTAGAAGCCATCGCATAAATGGTCGCCGGCGCGCCGGCGCCCCGCGCCGGCCAGAAGCCGTCGACCATTTGTGAGATGGCCTGTAGCCCCGCGCACCGTCAGGCGCGGCGGTGCACCGTGAAGTCGGCGTCGATCACCAGGTCGGCTACCTGGGCCTGCGGCGCAATCAAGCGATGCTCGAGCGTGAGGACCTGATCGACGAGCGGGTCGTCGATGTCGCGGTTGCGCGCGCGCCGGCGCTCGCGCGTCTCCTCGTGGGTGGCCGAGTAGAAGATCCGCGCGTCGAGGTCCGCCAGTTGCAAGACGTATGTTCCCTCAACGATGAGGACGTCGGCCCCTGCGAAGTCCATCGGTTGGGTCACGAAGCGGTTGCCGGGATAGTCGACCAGAGGGGCCACCACGTCGCGACCGACGCGGAAGGCGGCGATGTGCTCGGCGATGAGGGCGAGGTTGACCTCGTGCGGCCCTACCTTGGCGTCAACGTCGAGGAGGCGGAACTCGTGATTGGTGCGCGGGGGGCGCACGAAATAGTCGTCCTGGTAGATCACCCGCGGCTGGTAGTGCTGCGCCGAGAGTTCGTGCGCGAGGCTGCTGGCCCCCACCGATTTCCCGCTCCCCGACTCGCCGGCCACCCCCACGACGCGGCGGTTTCCTGAGAGGAAGCCGAAGTCGGTGCGCAGGATATCCACGATGCGGCGCGCGCGCTCGAGCGAGTCGACGGTGAGGTTGTAGCGGTCGCGGTTGCTCATGGGGCCAGGAGCTTTCGCTGCGCGTCGGAGCCGGCGACACGCAGGAAGACGAGCCCCGTCGCCGAGTATGCCATATGCGGGGTGCCGCCAGCTGCACCGGAACGGCCGTGCAGGAACTCCTCGAAGGCGTAGCCGGGGAGGGCACCGATGGCCGCGCGTACCCCTTCGCGCAGGCGGACGAGCTGCCCGTCCTGCAGGCATTGCGCCTGGCCGATCGCCAGCCAGCCGAGCCAGATGGGCCAGATCCCGCCGTTGTGATACTCGTGCGGGCGGTTGCGGAAGTCGTGCAGGTGGTACCGGCTCAGCGCCTCCCATCCCGGGTCGCCCTCCGTGATGGCCGGAGAGAACGCGGGGGGGAGGAGCCCCTGCTGGAGGAACCGCTGGTCGACCCACGCCAGCGCCTGCTGGGCGCGATCGGGGGCGATTCCAGATACGGCGAGAAGGGCGCAGGCGGCGAGGTCGAACATCGTGTGGCGCTGCACCGGCGAGAAGGCGGCGATGGGGTGCTGCGCGACGAGCGTGTCGGGGGTGAAGTAGCGCTCGGAGACGGCCCCGGCGATCTGCCGCGACTTCTCCCCCCATGCCGGTTCGTCGTAGGAAGTGGCCAGCAGCTGCAACGCCCAGGCGCGGAGCACCTGGTCGTAGAGGATGTAGCCGTCGTAGATGTACTCGTCGGCCCAGTTCCCTCCGGTCGGAACGTACATGAGGTGGCGCCCGTTGTACTCGAGGGCATTGAGGAGGTGCACCACCGCACGGACCGAAACCCGATACCTGGCCGGGTCGATCGCCCCGGCGCGGGCGGCAAGGGCGACGCCGACCAGGTACCAGGTGGCGGCATCGATGCGCGGGGCGAGCGTCCCGAACGAGACATGTGGCTCCTCCCCCTCGCGAATCTCGAAGTTGGAGGCAACTTGTCCCTCCGGACCCTGGAGCGCGTGCAACCGCTCGAGCGTGCGCACCAGGCCGGCGGTAGTGGCGTCGTCCCCGATCATCAGCCCCGCGATCCCGGCCATCACGGCGTCGCGGGCGAAGATGGCGCGGTAGTTGGCGGTCGCGGCGCGCGAAGCGTGGATCCCGTTCGGGCCGCATAACTCGCGCAGCAGCGCCACCGCTTCGGCGTCCAACGATAGAGTGTATGTCACGGCTGGTGCCTGTATCGTTAGGTGCTGGGCGTGCCCACGACGGAACGGGAGGATACCGAGGTGGCGGGAGCAGGAGCGACGACAACAGGAGTGGGGGCGCTGCGCGCGCTGGCCAGACCGAGACTCTCGTTCTGGCAGGTGGTGAACATGAACGTCGGCTTCTTCGGCATCCAGTACAGCTTTGGGC
>DAIESF010000137.1 GCA_027346425.1 Gemmatimonadota bacterium
CATACTCCCGGAACGGCGCCGGCTCGCGGGGGGAAAAGGCCACCCATTGTGTAAACGCCCCCTCTGCGTCGCGGTCGCGCCGGAGCCCGACCAGCGTGCGCAGCTGCACCGTGCGCAGCAGCGGGTCCCGCGGTCGCCGCACGAGGAGGGAGTCGACCAGCGGGAGCATCGCCTCGCTCCCTCCTACGTGCGCATAGCATCGCTCCAGCCCAAGCACCGCCCCCACCGGATCGTCTGCGTCGATCGACTGCCGATACAGCGGGATCGCGTCCCGGCACTTCCCCGCACTCTCCAGATCGAGCGCCCGCACCAGCGGCGAAGGCGACGCCCCCCCCGCCTGTGCTGCGGTCCGCGACGGTGCGGCGAGAAGGGACACGAGCGGAACGACGAGCAGCGCCAGGCGCGACACTCCCCGCGCCGAGTCCCCTCGTCTTCTCGTCGTCTCGTCTTCTCGTCTTCTCCCGTCAGGGCTTCGCATTGATCCGCTTGAAGTACTCCAGCACCAGGCGCCGCTCCTCCGGCGTCAGGCCGCGCAACTCGTTCCACGTGGGCGGCGAGAACTTCGACGCCCCCTTTCCGCTCGCCGTGGCGCCCTGCGGCGTGAAGGTCTCCGTCCCCGTCCACGACTTCGCCTCGCGCTTCCCGGTGTCCTCGCGCTGGTCCTCCTCCAGCAACCGCCCCGCGTCGAGCATCTTCCGGAAGAGGCGCTGTTGCCGCTCGAGCACCGACGCATCGAGGTTGGCCGACTCCAGCTGCTGCGCAATCTGGCGCGCCTCGCGCGCCATCTCGTCGGAGCGCCCGCTCTCGTCGCGATCACCGCTGTCCTCGAGCTTTGCCGCGACCTCCCGCTGCTGTCGCGCCAGCTCCCGCGCACTGTTCTGCGCCTGCCCGTCCATCTTCTGCCCGGGCTTTGGCATCAGGTCCTGCGCCGCCGAATTGAGCGACTGCTGCTGCTTCGCCATCTGTTGCAGCTGCTCGAGCATCTCGGCAAAGCCGGTCGACGACTCGCTGTTCTGCGTCCGCTCGCGATCGCGCACCAGCGAGGCGCCCGCCTGGTTGAGCGACTCGCCGGCTTCGCGCATCGCGCTCGCCATCTGCTGCCCGGTCTGGGCACGCTGCGTCTGCGCCGTCGCGTCCTCCACCTTCCGGCGCGCGTCGTTCATCATCCGGAGCGACCGCTGCGACAGCAGGTTCGACTTCGTGGCCGCCTGCTGCAGGCGCTGCATCGTCTTTTCCACCCCCTGCTGCAGGGCGCCCTGCTGCGCGCGCAACTCGGAGGACGACGTCCCGCTGCGCGCCTGCTGCTCCAGGTTGTCCTGCTCCCGCGCCAGCTGCAACATCTCCTGGATGGAGCGATCCATCTCGCCGGTGAGCTCCTTCTTCCACTCGCTCACCTGCTGGTCGCGCGCCTTGCCCAGTTCCTGCGCCGCGTCCTCCATCGCCTGCGCAGCCTGCTCGGCCGACGACTCGCCGGACGGCTGGTCGCCCTTCTGTGTCCCCTGCTGGCCCGGTCCGGTGCGGCTATGGCTCTGCTGCTGCCCCTCCTTGGACGCGCCGCCCTTCTGGCCGGCGCTCTGCTCCCCTTGCTGCTGCTTCTCCCCCCCCTTCTGGCTCGGGTCGGTCGCCCCCTTCTGCTCCTGCCCCGGCTGCCGGGCCCCGTCGCGCTTCTCGCCAGGCTGCCCGGTCTCCCCCGCCTGCTTCTCCCCCTGCTTCGCCCCCTGCGGCTCGCCCGACTTGTCCCCCTGTTTCTGTCCCTGCTTCTCCCCCTGCTGGCGCATCGCCTGCTGCAGCTTCTCCAACGACTCGTCGATCTTGTCGTTCGCCTCCTGCACGCGATCGGCGCCGGCGTCCGCCTTCTCCTTCTTGAGCCGCTCTTGCAGCTGCTTCACGTCCTGCTGCAGGTTCTTCGCCCGGTCGGAGAGCTCCTTCGTCATGCGCTCGGCGGCCGCCTGCTCCTGCTGGCGGTCGGCCCGCCGCATCGAGTCGACCAGGTCGCGCTGCTTCTTGGCGAGGTCCTTCGCCTCGTCCTTCAGCGTCTGCATCTGGCCCTCGAGCGCGGCGCGCTTGAGCATCTCCACGCTCTTGTCGAGCTGCTCGCGCAGCTTGCGCTGCTGGTCGGCCAGGTCCTGCATCGCGCGGCGCGACTCGTCGGGCGACATGTTCTGCGACGCCTGCTCCAGCTTGCGGAGCTTCTCCTGCAGCTCGGGCGTCAACGCGTCGCGCAGGAGCTTCTGGGCCTCGCGCAGCCGCTCCTGCAGCGCACTGTCGAGCGCCCCGGCCTGCTTGAGCTGCTGCTCGAGCTTCCGCGCCGCGTCCTGCATCTGCTGCATGCGGTCGGCCAGCTGCCGCTGCTCCTTGGCAAACTGCTTGGCCTGCTCCGCCGCCTCGTACGACATCGCGTCCTTGCCGTTCTTCTGGTCGCGCTGTCGCGCGCGCGCCGCGTCGGCGGTGCGCTGGCCGAGCTGCTTTTGCGCATTTGCCGTCGCCTGCGCACGGGCCACAGCCGAATCGGCCGCCGAGCGGACCGCCTCCCGCTGCTCGCTCAGGCTCGGCAGCCGCAACTCGACCGGCGGACTCTCCCCCACCTGGCGCCAGGGCGAAGCGTCGGCGGCGACGGCGACCAGCTTCATCGCCTCGCCGGGAGCGAGCGCTGCCATGCTCAGTGACAGCTGCCCCTGGAACTGCTCGCCCTGCACCGCCGCAAACGGCCGCACGACCGATGAACGCACCTCGCCACCGGCAGTGGTGATCGTCACCCGCAGCGACGCCGAACCCAGCCCGTGGTCGTCCGTCGCCAGCACCGAGACGCCGATCGTGTCGCGCGCCCCCACCAGCGTGTCGCGCCCCGGGGCGAGGATCTCCACCCGCGGCGCCGAGTCACCCTGGATCTCCAGCTGCAACGCGGGCGGCAGGTCGGCGATCGCCCCGTTACGCCCGGTCGCCGACCAATTGAAGGTCCCCCCCACGGTCGCCTGGGTACGCCCCCGGAAGCCGCGCGCCGAGACCTGCAAGGGGATGCTCGCCGCCGTGCTCGCCAGGCGCACGGCCTCGAGCTCCGTCGACGAGTGCCCCTCGATCTCCAGCACGGTCCCGCGCGGGACGCGCACCAGCTCGCCTAACGGGAGGGTCTCACCCTTGCGTGCCAGGTACGCCGGGAACTCGGCCCGAACCGTCACGTCGCCGATGAACGGCCGGTCGACCACCCGCACCGCCATCGTGTCGCTGGTGCTCCGTCCGTCGGTGGCATACAGCGCCAGATCGGCGTCGAGGGGACCGAGCGTCACGACCGCCGAGTCGCCCACGAGGGCAAGTGCGCTCGTGCGCCACGAACTCCCCGTCACCCGCTGCGCCACCGTGACCATCCGACGCCCCGAGGCACGAACCGTCAGCCGCACCCGTTCCCCGCGCAACACCGAGCGGGGCGCCTGGCTCAGCGTCACTCCACCCGGCAGCGTCCCGTTCCACGCGCGCACCGGGTGCAACAGCGCTCGCCACCCATCGGGGGCCGCCGACGCGGCAGATCCCAGCGCAAACACCAGCACGACCGCCGCGCCCACTCCGAGCGCGGCGCGACGCCCGACGCTGCGGCGCAACCCCGGCGCCAGCGCCGGCTCCCCAAGCCCGGTAAGCCGCCCCGCCACTTGTTCCGCGTTCAGCCGACCGAGCGCCCCGGACCCAGCCACCTCGAGCGCGCCGCGCACCGAGCCTGTCCGGAGCCGGCGTTCCTCCTCGACCGCGCGCGCAATGCGCGTCACCGACGTCTCCTCGGAGAGCCGCCCCCGTAACCAGCGCCCGCCGGCAATCGCCGCCACCGCCGCCAGCGCCCAGCCGGCGAACGGCGTGATGCGCGGGAGCGCGAGCCACCGGCTCCCGCCGAGCGCGAGGGTCGTGACCAGCAGCACGGCGAGGACGCCGGCCAGGACGAGCGCCGCTCCCCCCGCCGTCAGCTGCTTCGCGACGCCGCGGCGTTCGCGTTCCACCAGGTCGAATAACGTCATGACACCGGCCGGCTCGTCACGGCATACACGAACAGGTTCACGCCCATGCGCAGCGCCGCCTCATGCAGCTCAGGTGGATCGTTGTACGTCCCCACGTCCTCCCAGCCGTTCCCGATGTCGCTCTCGCTCGTGTAGTACACCGCCAGACGGTCGCCAACGAAGATCCCGTATCCCCGGGCAGGCGTACCGTCGTGCTCGTGGATCTTGGGGAGCCCCTTCGGGAAGTCGTACACCAGATGGTAGATCGGGTGCGACAGCGGAACGTCGACCAGCGGACGGTCGGGGAACACGCGCGCGATCTCCTTTCGGAAGCTCTCGTCGATCCCGTAGTTGTCGTCCACGTGGAGAAAGCCGCCGCGCAGCACCCACTCACGCAGCCGCGACACCTCGCTGTCCGAGAACTTGATCACGCCATGCCCCGTCACGTGCAGGAAGGCGAAATCGTACAACCGTTCATCCGACAGTGTCACACGCCCCTCCGTCGGCTCCACCCGCAGCGTCGTCCGTTCATTGATCGCCTTGAGGAGGTTGGGGAGGCTCGACGGATTCGCGTACCAGTCGCCGCCGCCATCATACTGCAGCCGGGCGATCCCCAGCTTGGTGCCGGTGGATGGCGCGAAGCCGGCGAGTGACAGGAAGAGGATCGGCGCGACAACTCGACGAAGACGTTTCATGCGTCCTGCGCTAAACGATAGGCCAGATTGCGTGGGGCTCCGTGTCGTTCTACCAGCGACCGCACGATCTCGCGCGTGGTCGCCCCCTCGCGCCGCAGCGCCTGCGCCGACTCGCGCAGCACGGCGTCGTCGAGTTCCTTCGCCTTGCGTCCCTCGAGGAGGATCACCACCTCGCCTCGCGGGGGGACATCCCGAAAGGCAGCCGCAAGCTCGGCGACCGTCCCCCTTCGGAACTCCTCGAACTTCTTGGTGAGCTCGCGCCCCACCACCACCCGTCGCGCGCTCGCCTCATCCCCCATCACCGTGGCCAGGTCCGCGAGCGTGTCACCGACCCGGTTGGGAGCCTCGTAGAGTACGCCCGTGTGCGGCAGGGTGCTGAGCATCGCGAGCTGGGCAGCGCGCTCCTTCCCCTTGCGAGCGAGAAAGCCGACGAAGGTGAATACCCCCGTCGGAAGGCCCCCGCCCACCAGCGCCGCGAGGAGCGCCGACGGGCCGGGGATCGGAACCACCGTCGCTCCCGCCTCGATGGCCGCCTGTACGAGGCGCTCTCCGGGGTCGGAGAGGAGCGGCGTTCCGGCATCGGAGATCAGCGCAACCTCGCCCCCCTCGGCCAGCCTCGCGAGAACGCGGGGGGTCTCGCGCGCCTCGTTATGCTCGTGCAGTGCGGCCACGGGCGTCGTAATCCCATAATGATCGAGCAGCGCCCGCGAGTGGCGCGTGTCCTCGCACAAGACGACAGCGACGCGCGCGAGCGTGTCGACGGCGCGATGCGTCATGTCCCCCAGGTTCCCGATGGGGGTGCTGACCACGTACAGGGTGCCGCCGGCAGGGGGAGTGCTCACGGGGGAAGAATACGCGGTGGGTCATCGCCGTCGCGACCCTGCGGCACGCCACACCGCGCCACGGAACGAACGACGGCCGAGGGGCATGTGCCCCCCGGCCGTCTGTTGTACCCCGGCGACGTCAGTTTGCCGAGTACTGCTTGAACTTCTGCTCCAGCATCGGCTTCGGGACGAAGCCGATCACCTGGTCGACGACCTTCCCATCCTTGAAGAACAGGATCGTCGGGATGGAGCGCACGTTGTACTTCATGGCCGTGCGCTGGTTCGAGTCGACATCGAGCTTTGTGACCTTCGCCTTTCCGGCGTATTCACCCGCCAGCTGGTCCACGATGGGCCCCACCATGCGGCAGGGCCCGCACCATTCGGCCCAGAAATCAACAACCGCGAGCCCATTTGACTGCTCGATCTCGGTCGCAAAGGTCGCGTCCGTCACCGCCGTCGTATTCGACATCCTGTTCCCCTCCATGGCGGGGATTGGCCCCACCGACTGTCAGATTAACTTGCGCGCGCACCGTCCCATTCCGGAGCGCCGTCTCCCAATGTCACACCAGACTGCACCTGATCCGACTCGGCGCGGCACGCGCATCGCCCACATCGGCGTTGCCGTCCCTTCCCTCGACGAGATCCTCCCCTTCTATCGCGACGTGCTCGGGATGCCCGAGACACCGCTCGACGACGCCGACGGGGCCCGTATTGCCGGCCTGGTCGTAGGAGAATCGCTCGTCGAACTCCTCGAGGCCGCCACGCCGGAGTCGCCGATCGGCAAGTACGTCGCCAAGCGCGGCCCTGGCATTCACCACATCTGCTTCAATGTGGACGATCTCGACGGAGCCCTCGCCCGTTGCCGGGCGGCGGGAATTCGCCTCATCGACGAGACACCACGCATCGGCGCCGAAGGCAAGCGCATCGCCTTCCTGCACCCCTCGGCAACGGCGGGTGTCCTGATCGAATTGTCTGAGTACTAATCTAGCGTCGGCGAAATCAGTTCCGCGCTCAACGCTTGCAGAATTCCTTCATGGCGGCGATCCCCGCATCGCGCACGTACCAGCGATCCGACGGCCCCTTGACGAGGGAGAACGTCGGGACCGCGGTCTTGCGCGCGCGCGTGATCTCGACCTTCACGAAGCGCTCACCATCCGGTGCCGGCCCTTCTTGGAGGATGCGGTAGCGGTCGTGATCATAGCACCCCTGCATGATGATCTCGCGTTTCTCCAGTTCCGAACGCTCGAGCTGGTCGCGCGCCGGCCCCTTGGAAGTTCCCCACACGACGGACATCGCCTGCAGGTCCTGCGCCTTCACTGCCCCGAGGAACTGTTCCACGGCGACACGGGGCGCCGGCGCCCCCGTGAGCGCGACGCCCGGAGCGGGCTTCTTGCCACAGGCTGCCAGCGCGACGGTCATGAGCGGCAGCACCACGATCCACTTCTTCACGCGAGTCTCCCGACGAGATTGCGAGCGAACGTAACCCGGCGCTCCGCGCCGAGCAACGGTATCGCCGGGGGCGTACCCGCCGCGACAGGAGGCGTTCCCAGATGACAGCCCTGCACCACCCCCCTTTCCAGCGGCTCTACATCAACATCGACCACGTCGCGACCATTCGTCAGGCGCGTCGAACCGACGAGCCCGACCCCGTGGCGGCTGCGCTCGCCTGCGAGGGGGCGGGTGCACACGGCATCACCGCGCACCTCCGCGAAGATCGCCGCCACATCCAGGACGACGACGTCACCCGACTGGCCGCATCGGTGCAGACGGTGTTCAATCTCGAGATGGCCTGCACGGAAGAGATGCTCACCATCGCCGAGCGCCTGCGTCCGTACCAGGTCACGTTCGTCCCCGAGCGGCGCGAGGAGGTCACGACGGAAGGGGGACTCAATGTCACGCACGCCCCGGACTTGCTCGCGCGCGCGATCGAACGGATGCGCAACGCCGGCATCCGGTCGTCGCTCTTCATCGATCCATCACCCGTGATGGTCGAGCAGTCGCGTGCGCTCGGTGCCGACGCCATCGAGCTGCACACGGGGCGCTACGCCCATCACCCCGACGACCCGGCTCAACTCGACGCCCTCGCCTCGGCGGCGGCGCTCGCGCATGCCCGCGGGTTGCACGTGCACGCGGGACACGGGCTCACGGTGCGCAACGTCACCGCCGTCGCCGCCATCCCTGAGATCGAGGAGCTCAACATCGGGCACTCGATCGTGAGCCGCGCCGTCTTCGTCGGCATCGCGGTGGCCGTCGTCGAGATGCGCGATGCCATGGATCGCGCACGTTCGGCGTTGCACACCTAGCCCATTGGGTGGCCCATTCCCTAACTTCCGCCCGCGCCAACAACCTCACTCGCGAATGACCGGATCGCCGGAACTCTTGGAGTTCTATCTCGTCGAAGCCACCGAATACCTCGACGCGCTCGATCAAGTCGTCGCGGGGACCGGTGGGCCGCCCGACGGCAATGCCTTTATCGCCACGGCGCGCGCCTTGCGCGGCGCGTCGTCGATGGCCAAGGTCGACCCCATCGCCGCCATCGCCACCACGATGGAGCAGGTCGCGCACGCCGTTCGCGATGGCGAGCTGCGATGGACGCTCGACCTGTACCAGGCGCTGCGCGACACGGTCGACGACTTGCGCTTCCTTGTGCGCGGCGTACGTACGTGGGGGGAGCGTGAAGGGGCCCGGGCCGACGCGCGCCTAGCCGACCTCCAGCGCTTCGTGCCGAGCGACCATCTGCGCCCGGCCACACCGGCGGCGGCGGCCACCGCCCCCGTCTTCATCGCCCTGCAGTCGTCGGCGATCGCCGCCGAGCTCGACGCCTTCGTCGCCAACCCGCGTCAACGGCGCTCCCTCGACGACGCGCTCGCGCGTGCCCGAACGATGCGGGGGATCGCCGGTATCGGTGACTTTCCGCCACTCGCCGATGTCGCCGACGCCATCGAC
>DAIESF010000159.1 GCA_027346425.1 Gemmatimonadota bacterium
CGGACCCACCCGTGCTCCATGAGGCGATCGAAGGTGACGCCGTGCATGCGCTCGTGCGGTGAATCCAGCGCGACACGCACGAGCGCCTCATCGTCGTCGGCGAACAGGGCCGGGTCGAGCCCCATGCGCCGCCCGAGCTGGCGGAAGATCTCCGTGTTCGGTTTCGCCTCGCCTAACGGGGCGATGGCCGGGCGATTCAGCGAGGCGTAGTGGTGCCCGTACGCGAGGTGCACGTCCCAGTGCTCTAGTTGCGTCGTGGCGGGGAGGACGTAGTCGGCCCAGTCGGCGGTATTCGTCTGGAAGTGCTCGAGCACGACGGTGAACAGGTCGTCGCGCGCCAGCCCGCGCAACACCGCATTGCGGTCGGGGGCGACGTCGGCGGGGTTGGAGTTGTAGACCACGAGGGCCCGCACCGGCGGCCCGCCGACCCCCGCGTCGGGGCGGGTGAGCGCCTCGCCCAGGCGAATCATGTTGATCGTTCGCACCTGGGGATTGAGGTCGGGGCGCTCGAGGGCGGCCGTATTGAAGCGGAAGTTCGCGCTCGTCGACAGCTGCACCCCGCCCACCGGGTGTCGCCAGTGTCCCGTGACGGCCGGGAGGCAGGCGATGGTGCGCACCGCCATGCCCCCGCCGGCGTGGCGCTGCAATCCGTAGTTGATTCGGACGAACGCCGACTGGGCGCGGCCGTAGCGCTGAGCGAGCGAGCGAATCGTGGCGGCGTCGAGCCCGGTGATGGTTGCCGCCCGTTCGGGCGACCACTCGCTCACCCGCTCGCGCAGCTGGTCGGCGCCGAGCGTGTGGCGGGCAAGGTAGTCGTCGTCCTGCATCCCCTCGGCGAACAGGACGTGCATGATCGCCAGGGCCAGCGCCGCATCGGTTCCCGGGCGGATCCCCAGCCATTCGTCGCACTGCGCGGCGGTGCGCGTCCGCACCGGGTCGATGGCGATGACCCTGGCGCCGCGCTCACGCGCGGTGACGATGTGCGGCCAGAGGTGCGGATTCGACGTCAGCGTGTTCGTCCCCCAGAGGAGGACCAGGTCG
Organism: Gemmatimonadota bacterium; assembly: GCA_027346425.1. Taxonomy (GTDB): domain Bacteria; phylum Gemmatimonadota; class Gemmatimonadetes; order Gemmatimonadales; family Gemmatimonadaceae; genus SCN-70-22. The sequence goes on from DAIESF010000159.1 coordinate 1,042, forward strand.
CAGTCGGGGATCCCCTCGCCATCGGCGCCGATGCTTGCGCCGACGGTCATCATCATCCCCACCTTTCCGGCGGTGGCGCAGATGGTCCGGTCGAGGCGCGACGCGCCTAACGCGTGGAACAGGCGCCGGTCGACGCTCGAGCCCTGCAGGAGACCCATCGTTCCGGCGTAGGAGTACGGGAGGATGGACTGCGGTCCGTCGGGCGATGCGGCGATCGCGCGGAGTCGCGTCGCGATGTCATCGAGCGCCTCGTCCCACGAGACCGGCGCGAACTTCCCTTCGCCCTTCGCTCCGACACGCTTCAGCGGCGTGGTGAGCCGATCCGCGTGATAGGTCCGCTCGAGGTAGCGATTGACCTTTGCGCACAGGAATCCGTTGGTGAACGGGTGCTCGGGGTCTCCTTGAATGCGGATCGCCCGCCCGTCCTGCACCGTGACCAGCGTCGCGCAGGTATCCGGGCAGTCGTGGGGACATGCCCCGCGCACGATCGTGGTGGCCGCGGCGCTGGGGTCGGCGCTGATCACGAGACGATGGGGGGAGAAGGGAAGATGCGAATGCGGATGCGGGGAGCAGGATTGAGTCTAGCAGTGCGCCGGGTACGCGCAAATCCAGGCAATTGCCGAGCGTGCAGCCTGTTTTTCGCGGCGGATCGCGGTGACCCGGTGACGAGGCGCACGACCCGATGGGCTCTGGTCGGGAAAGATGTTGCCCCCGTTGGACTTGGGTCGTCCGAGGCTCTTGACTACCGTGTCTTAATACGTACATTATCCTCCCTGTTGGGCCGAGGGTGCGTCTCCGATCGGAGCCGCCACTGCTCGACTGCGTCTAGGCGCACGACGCAGCCGACCTCAGCTCGGCAGAACGGAGATCGAGAGCGCGGCGTGCTGCGGCCGGAGAGGCCAAAGACGCGTTGGTCTTGTAGTCCGGCTGTAGATTGTATCCTTTCCAAATCCCCCGTCCCCTGGAGATCCTGCAATGAAGCGTTTCGCTCTCGCCGCCGCCGTCATGTTCGTCGCCGCCTGTGGCGGTGCCAAGGAAGAGGCCGCTCCGGCTGCTGACAGCGCCGCCGCCGCCCCGGCCATGGCCCCCGCTCCGGCCCCGGCCGACAGCGCCGCCGCCATGGACACCACCATGAAGCACGACTCGGCTGCTGACACGACGAAGCACTAACTCGCTCACTCGAGAGCGTAATCAGAAGGGCGCGACCTCAGGGTCGCGCCCTTCTGCGTTTCCTTCCTGATTTCCTTCCTGATTTCCTTCCTGACGCACCGCGGGGCGCGCTAGCCGACCGGAAACGGAAGGGAGACCACGCGAGCAGTCGCTCGCCCGCCGCTCCAGGTCACCTCCACGTCGCTGTCTGCCTCCACTTCGCGCCGCACCATCGCGAGAGCGATGCCGCCGAGCCTCGGCGAGACGACCGCGCTCCGTACATCGCCGACCGACTTGCCTGTCGCATCGTGCAGCGCCGCCGACGCGGGGATGGCGTTGGCGTCCTCGAAGCGCAGCCCGCGCAGGTGCCGATTCACGTGACCACGGAAATGAATGCGGGCGACGGTTTCCTGCCCGGTGTAGCACCCCTTGGTGAACGAAATGGCCTGGAGCGACTCCATGTTCGCTTCCTGAGCGAGCGTCGAGTCATCGATCTCGATCCCCCATTCCGGGCGCCCGCTCTCGATGCGGGCAATCTCGAAGGCATCGAGCCCTGCGGGGCGGGCGCCGGCCGCCACGAGGGCGTGCCACGCGGCGGGCTTCGCTTCTATCGGGAGGATCAGGGAGAACCCCTCGATCCCCAGGTCGGGGACGCGCGCCACAAGGACAGCGGTCCCGAAGGCCTCCACCGTTCGGTGCGCGTAGTCGCCCATTCGCGCCAGCTCCTCCCAGGGGAGCGCGAGCGCTGTCGCGACCACCGCGTGTGCGCGCGTCCCGTACACGCTGATGTCGGCCGATGAGGAGCTGACGTCGGCGTAGCGGGCGAGGCGCGGGTTCACGTATTTGCGGATCATCGCCCACCACCCCGCGGCCGCCCTCGGCGGAACGTCGACGAGGACGTCGTCACTCCGGACGAAGATGCGCAGGTCGGCGAGGATCTTCCCTTTGGCCGTCAGTGCAGCGGCGTAGCATCCGTCGCCGGGCGCAATGGCGAGCACGTCATTCGTCACGAGCCCGGTGAGCACCTCACGCGCCTTGGCGCCGGCAAAGGTGCCGCGCGAACGGTGCGAGCGATCGACCACGATCGCCCCCCTCTGCGCGCTCCCGGACGACGCCCTGAGCGCGGCATACTCACCGGCCATGTCGCCGTAGTCGCGCACCACGCCGGCGAGCGGCGACGGCGTGTCGGCCGGGGGGACGGTTGGAGGAGAGGCCGGAGAGGGAGCCGGGGCGTCGGTGCCTAACGCCGATCGTGCGCCCTCAGCGGGTGGCTGCTGCGGCGGTGGGGGGAACTGACGGTCGGTCATGCGAATCGCTCTCCTTCACGGGCGATGAGCGTCTCAATGGTTGCGACGTCGAGTCCGGTGATCGCGGGAATGACGGCGTCTGCCTCCATGGCCACGTGCGCCGGGAGGTCGCCGACGGCGATGCAGCGCAGGCCGGCCGCCCGCGCCCCCTGGATCCCGCCGATCGTGTCCTCGAGCGCTACCACGATGCCCTCCGGTGGGACGGGGCCGCGGCGCTCGAGGCGGCGGATGGCGGCGAGGTACGGCGCCGCGCCAGGCTTGCCCGGGAAGGCATCCTCGATGCCGATCACGCACGCGAAGGCATGTTCCATCTGGGCCAGCGACAGCACGAACTCCACGTCACGGCGCGACGAACGGCTGACGATGCCGAGGCGCGCGCGAGCCGCGAGGCGCTCCACTGCCTCGCGCGCCCCGTCGACGAGGACGATTCCCTTGCCGACATGCGCGGAGACGGCGCGATCGATGCGCAGGGTAAGCAGTTCGAGCGCCGTGTCGTCGATGGAGACGCCGCGGCGGGCGAGTGCCCCGCGTACCGCGTCGGGAGTGGCGAGCCCGGCACACGACTCCCGATACTCGGCGGGCGAGAGGTCGATGCCGTCCTCGCGGCACACCAGGAGGAGCGCATCACGCCGTGCCGGGGCGGTGTCGGCGAGGATCCCCTCGAACTCCATCAATACGGTGTCGATCACGCGCCGGGTCATTGCAGCGACTCGTCAGGCATCACGCCGCGCGTACGAGGCGTCGAGCAGGTCAATGGGGTGCACGACCCGGGTCGTGCTCCCCGCGCGCGCCAGCCCGGCTCCGATTTGCATCAGGCACCCTGGATTCCCGGTGGCGACCAGCGCGGCGCCAGTCTCGGCGACATGCGCGAGCTTGGGGGCGAGGACGGCGTTCGAGGTCTCGGGCTCGACGAGGTTGTAGATCCCCGCGCTTCCGCAGCACTGGTCGGCGTCGACCAGTGGCGTCAGCTGCAATTCCGGGATGGCCCGGAGCACGGCGAGCGGCGGCGCCGAGATGTGCTGCGCGTGCACCAGGTGACATGGGGCATCGTAGGTCACGTGCAGTGGGAGCGCCGCGCCGGGCCGAGGACCGGCGGCGGCGAGCAGCTCGCTCACGTCGCGCACGCGCGAGGCGAGCCGTTCTGCACGCTCGCGCCACGCGGGGTCGTCGTGCAGGAGGTGGCCGTATTCCTTCATCATGGCGCCACACCCCGAGGCGTTCACCGCCACCAACTCGGCCCCGGATTTCTCGAACGCCGCGATGTTGCGCCTGGCGAGAGTCCGCGCCGTCTCAAGGTCGCCGGCGTGGGCGTGCAGCGCCCCGCAGCAGCCCTCGCCCGGAGCGGCGACGACTCGATAGTCGTTGACCGTGAGGACGCGAGCGGTGGCCCTGTTGGTGCCGGCGAAGAGTCCCTCCATGACACAGCCCTGCAGGACGGCGACGCTCCCTCGCGAGCCGTCGCCGCGCGCCGTGTAGTTCTTCCGTTTTATGGGGAGTGCCGTCGACTGCAACATGGCAAAGGCGAATCCAAGGCGCCCCTTCACCCCGGCGAGGAGACTCGCCACCCCTGTGCCCCGCGCCAGGCGCCCCATCGCCAGGGCGGTGCCGAGTGCCCAGGGACGGGCGAAGACACCGAGGGCCAGTCGCACGACGGCGGGGAGGGGACGTCGCGCGGTAAGCGTGGCGCGGGTTGCCTCCAGCAGTTGACCGTACGGGACCCCGCTCGGGCAGGCACTCTCGCACCCTCGGCACCCGAGGCAGCGATCGATGTGCGTTTGGACGGCGGGGTCGTCGAGCGACAGGTCGCCCTCCACGAGCGCCCGCATGAGCACGATGCGCCCGCGCGGGGAATCGTTCTCGTCGTTGAGGGCGAGATAGGTCGGGCACGCCTGCAGGCAGAAGCCGCAGTGCACACAGGTGTCGAGCCCCGGCATCGCGTGCGCGAGCGGGGTGTCGGGGATGGCGCAGGGCTTTGCCGTTGGGAGGGAACCGCTCATGCCATCGGGGCCAGAAGGCCCGGGTTCAGGATCTGGTGCGGATCGAAGGCGGCGCGCACCCCGCGCGACAGGCGATCGGTGACGGCCGGGAGTGCCTCCCATGCGGCTCGCGGGAGTCGCTCGCCGAGCACGCTCGCGTGCGAGGCAAGACAGCGCACGAGCGGGGCGACCACCTCGTGCGCAGTGGCTGGCACGATGAGACGCACGACGCCGCGTTCGATCGACGCATGGCGCACGGCGCCTTCGATCTCCGCCGTGGCAGTCGCGATCGCGTGCCAGAGGTCGGCGACTCGCGAGGGGCGGTGTGAAATGCGCACCGTGAAGGCCCCATCGGGATCGGCGGCGGCGAGGCGATCCCAGGCCGACGCCGGGAGTTCGCGAGCCGTGCCTAACGACTCCACGTGCCGTCGCTGGGCGGCCACGCTGGCCGCATTTCCCGCCAGCCGCACGAGCACCGCATCAGATCCCCGGTCGCCGTTCCCCGCGCGGAACGTCGCGTCGACCAGTTCCGTCGCGATGGGGGTGAGCGGCGCCTCGCGCAGCGCGCGCAGGAGGAGGGCGAGCGTCCCGGTCTCGCGCGGCGCGTCGAGGGCCATCGTGCATTCCGCCTCGGGACGGGCGCGCAGCCGGACGGTCGCCTCCGTGATCACGCCGAGCGTCCCCCAGGCTCCCACCGTGAGCCGGACGAGGTCGAAGCCGGCGACGTTCTTTACCACGCGCCCTCCCCCGCGCACCACGATCCCTCGCCCGTCGACGAACTCGAGGCCGAGCGCCAGGTCTCGCGGGAGGCCGAGTGCCGAGGCGAGGGGGCCGCAGGAGGCCGTGGCCAGCGTGGCGCCTAACGTGGCGGTCGTCGCGCCGGCGGGGTCGAGCGGGAGCCACTGACCGTTCGCTCGCGTCGCCTCGTCGATCTCGGCGAGCGTGGTCCCGGCCCCTGCCGTCAGGGTGAGGTCGCCTGGATTGTACTCGGTGATTCCGCGGAGGGCGGAGACGTCGAGCACGCACGCCGATGCTGGGACGGGGCGTCCGGCGTCGAGCCAGTGGCCGGCGCCCCGGATGCGGAGCGGGACTCCGAGCGCCGCCGCGTCGCGTACGGCGTCGGCGACGTCGGCAGTGTCGCGGGGGCGGAGGGGCGAGCGGAACGCGGCGGGCGCTCCGGGGCCCCCCCCCGACAACATCTTGTCGCCCGATCCATCGGACTCCCTCATCATTCCACTCCCGGCATCATCGTCAGCATCGCCGTTACCGCGTGGCGGGCGCCTGCGTCCACTCCCGGCACGAGCGCACCGGGACAACCTTCCCCGGATTTGCTCGACGCGCCGGATCGAAGACGGCGCGCAGCCGGCACATGGCGTCGAGCGACTCCGGCGAGAAGATCCGCGGCATGTAATCGATCTTGTCGAGTCCGATGCCGTGCTCCCCGGTCACGCTCCCCCCCGCATCGACACAGGCGCGCATGATGGCGCGCATCGCGCGATGCACGCGCGCGCTTTCGTCGGGGTCGTTGGCGTTGTACGGGATGTTGGGGTGCAGGTTGCCGTCACCGGCGTGGAAGACATTGCACACCGACAGCCGCTCAGCCGCACCGATCTGTGCGATCAGGCGCAGCACCTCGGGGAGCCTGGTCCGCGGGATCACCGCGTCCTGCACGACCAGGTGCGACGAGATCCGTCCCATGGCGCCGAATGCCTTCTTGCGCCCCTGCCAGAGGCGCGTGCGCTCGCCCTCATCGCGGGCGATGCGCACCGCGCGCGCGCCGCCATCGAGACAAATCGTCCGTAGCTTCTCGACGTCGACGTCGATCCCGGCCTCGAGTCCGTCCAGCTCCATGAGGAGGACTGCCGCGGCGTCGGTCGGGTAGCCAGCGGCGTAGATCGACGCTTCGACGGCGCGGATGGTCGCCTGGTCCATCATCTCCAGTGCCGCGGGGACTATCCCCGCCGCGATGATGGCCGACGTGGCGCGCGCCGCCGCGTCCATGCTGGTGAAGTCGGCCAGCAGGGTGCGCACGGCTTGCGGGTTCCGTGTCAGTCGCACGGTGGCGTCGAGCGCCACGCCGAAGCACCCCTCGCTCCCCACGAAGCACCCGACGAGGTCGTATCCGTCGCGCTCACCATCGGCGCTGCCGAGCGTCACGATGTCGCCGTCGGGGAGGATGACGGTCAATGCCACCACGTGGTTGAGCGTGACGCCGTACTTGAGGCAGTGCGGTCCCCCTGCGTTCTCGGCCACGTTTCCGCCAATCGTGCACGCCGCCTGGCTCGACGGGTCGGGGGCATAGTGGAGCCCGTACGGCGCCACGGCCCTCGTCAGGTGCACGTTTACCACGCCGGGCTCCACCACCGCGAGCCGGTTTTCGGCATCGACGGACAGGACGCGCGTCAGGCGATTGAGGCCGAGCAGCACCGATCCGTCGGCAAGCGCCCCGCCCGAGAGCCCCGTCCCCGCGCCGCGCGGGACGAAGGGGACGCCTTCACGCGCCAGGAGGCGCACCACCTGCACCAGCTCGTCGCGGGTGCGCGGGAAGACGGCGATCCCCGGCTGCTTGCGGTATCCGGGGAGCCCGTCGGTGGCGTAGACGAGGAGTTCGCTCGGGCGCACGAGGACCTGTCGCTCGCCGACGATCGCCGCCAGCGCCGCGCCTAACGCATCGTGGCTCATGCGTGTCCTCCCTTGCCGTTGGTCTGCGCACGGGCGTGGACGCGCGCGCGCTGCTCCATCGACTCCACGATCGGGGCCAGCGCCTCGTCGAGCAGCCGCAGGCGCTGCAGCGGCGAGCGGGCGGCAAGGACGCGCTGCTTGTCGGCCAGTTCGAGGTCGACGAACTGGGCGATCGCGAACGAGAGTGTGGCGGGCGAGTCGGGGAGTTCGGGGAGTGGCGTCGCATCGTCCTGGATCGCCCGCACCGACCGCCCCACTCGGGTGAACAGGTCACGCAGCCGTTCGGCGAGATCCTCGAGCGCCGCCATCGACTCCGGGACGTCGTCGAGCGGCGCCACCCGCGCCACATGGTACGGTGCCGGGTCGTCGACGAATTCCACGAGGGAGAAACGATCGCCGCCGGTCACCACGATGTTCGACCGCCCGTCAGGGAGTGTCTGTGCCGACTCGACGTGGGCGGTGCACCCGGCCGTACCTGGCGCGATCTCACGCTCGGCGACGTCAGGGGTGCGGCAGATGATCCCGAAATGCCCGTCGCCGGCGAGGCAGTCCGCGAGCAGCTGGCGATAGCGCGGCTCGAAGACGTGCAGCGACTGCGCCGCCCCGGGGAGGAGGACCAGGGGGAGCGGGAAAATCGGGAGTCGGGTTGTGTTCGACATGCAGGGAAGGATGTTACCACCGCATGCGGGGGCTTCGGAATCGCTCTCGTCCCCCAATCCGCGACTTGGCGGATCTCCTGCGCCCGGTCGCGCTCCCGCATCATGGGGCTTGGCGCCGCCCCCAAGCGCGGATCGACCGTCGCGTCAGGGGTGTTCGGGGGCGACCATGCGATTGATGAGCGCGCGAAGCGTGGCGAGTTCGAACGGCTTCTGCAGCACGACACAGTCAGTCGCGCGGACGAATGCCGCGGCCTCCTCGCTCACCACGTCGCCGGTCGAGAAGACGAGGCGGCGCAGCACTTCGGGACGCTCTGACTTGAGACGGTCGTACAGCTCCATTCCGTTGACGCCCGGCATCCGCAAGTCAGAGACTACCAGTGAAAAGCGAGTGCGATCCGGCAGGTCGTCGTCGTGCGACAGGAGGTCGAGCGCGCTCGCGCCGTTCGACGCCTCCTCGACGGCCCACCCCATCCGCATGAAGAAGCGGCGCAGGGCGATGCGAATGGTGACCTCGTCGTCGACGATGAGGACACGATGGACCGGGCTGACGGCCGCCTTATTCATGGACTTTCAACTCCCTGCATGCATCCGTGCCGCAGGACACGCCGGGCGAAGTTCCAGGCGGTCGACTCGCACACAGTATAAGCCGCGGTGGCCACGCCTGCATTAGGCTTCCCTCAGGCATCCGACAACAGTTTCGCAACGAACGACGGCCGGGAGCGCGTGCTCCCGGCCGTCGTCAGGTGCCAGATGGGGCGCGCGGTCAGGCCGCGGACCAGAAGCCGGCGAGGGCGCGTCCGTCGGGCGACTCGCGCAGCTTCTCGAAGGCACGTTCGCGAATCTGGCGGATGCGCTCGCGCGTCACGCCCATGAGGGCACCGATGCGTTCCAGCGTCATCGCCTCGGACCCTTCCTCCAAACCGTAGTAGAGATAGAGAATCTTGCGCTCGCGGGGGGTGAGGTACTTCCGGAAGACGCGCTCGATGAACTCCCGCATGAGCTTGTAGTCGGTGACCTCCTCGATCTCGGCGCCATCGACGCCGGCGAAGCGCTCGCCTAACGTTGACGCCTCACGGTCGCTCCGGTCGATCGGGGCGTCCAGCGACACCTCGGTGGCCGACATCTGCCGGGCGGAGCGGACATTTTCGGGAGTCTCACCGATGAGGCGGGCGACTTCGTCGTCGGTGGGGTCTCGGCGAAGCACCTGGCCGAGGATCGTCTCTGCACGCGAGAGACGGATGAGCTGCGAGTTCTGGTTGAGCGGGATGCGGACCGATCGCGTCTGCTCGGCGAGCGCCTTGAGAACCGCCTGGCGCACCCACCAGACCGCGTAGGAGATGAACTTCACTCCCTGGTCCGGATCGAACTTGCGTACTGCCTTGAGGAGCCCCTCGTTGCCGATCGCCACCAGCTCGCTGAGGTCGAGTCCGTGCCCCTGGTACTTCTTCACGTACGAGATCACGAACCGGAGGTTGGCG
>DAIESF010000173.1 GCA_027346425.1 Gemmatimonadota bacterium
CGGACCAGCGTTCCCGTGCGGGCCGGGGCCCCGGCCGGCGGCGCCGTGACGCCCCCGCCGGCTCCCGTCAGCTGCACACGAAAGCCGGCCCGGTGCAGTTCGCGCACCGCCACCCGCAGCGGGAGCCCGTGCACGTCGGGAATCGAGACGATGCGCGTCCGCGGCACCTGCTCCTTGATCGGCCGCGCGATGTTGAAGCGCGCCGGTGCGCGCGCGGCCGGCTCCGGCGTCGTGTCGACCAGCGGCACTGCCGGCAGCCCCGTCTCGCCGGCACCGGGGACGGAATCGACAGGGACGACCCCGTCGGCCACCTGGCGCTCCTCGTCACGCGCCGGCGCTGCGGCCACCGCCTCGGGCGACGAGCCGGAGCTGGACGCGGGGGGGACGTACGACACTCGCTGCGCGGGGAGCTTCCCCCAGTCGAGCGAGGCGTCGCGCGCAGCAAGGGCGGCGGTGATGACCGCCTTGGTCACCGGCGCCGCAGTCGTCCCGCCGTAGTATGAGCCGCGGGGATTGTCCAGCTTGACGAGGACGACGTACTGTGGCTTGCTCGCCGGGAACAGGCCGACAAACGACGAATTGTAGGTCAGCTTCCCGCCGTGCCCGTAGCGTCCCCCCACCACGCGGCGGGCCGTCCCGCTCTTGCCCGCCAGGTCGAAGGTGGCGAGCCCTGCCTCTTTCGCGGTCCCGCTGTCGACCACGCCCTCCAGCATCGCCATCACCTTGCGCGTGGTTGCCTCTTGAAAGACGCGGCGTACCGGGCGAGGCGTGTGCGTGTACACCACCTTCCCATCGGCGTCGCGGATCTCCTTCACCAGCGCGGGGGCCATCAGCTCGCCCCCGTTGGCGATGGCGCCATACGCCAGGGCGAGCTGGAGCGGGGTGACGCTCAGTTCGTAGCCAATGGCCAGCGAGTGATGGGACTGGCGCGACCATCGGCGCGGCTCGTAGAGCACGCCCGACGCCTCGGCAGGATACGACACGCCGGTCGGCGTCCCGAAGCCCAGGTCACGATACAGGGTGAAGAGTTCCGCATCCGGCACACGCTCGCTGAGTCGGGCGGCGCCCACGTTCGACGAGAATCGAAGGATGTCCGCCACCGTCATCGACGGGGCCTTGTGGAGGTCGGTAATGCGGCGCCCGAACACCTGGTACACGCCGTTCATCGTGTTGATGACCTCGTCGGGCGTCGTCTTTCCGAGTTCGAGGAGGCGGCCGATGAGGAACGGCTTGAGCGTCGACCCGGGTTCGAACGGCTCGACGATGCTGGATGGCGTCGTCCCCACCTGGCCACGCCGGTGACTCGTCAGGCAGCGGATCTCGCCAGTGTGCGGGTCGAGGATGACGATGTCACCGCCATCGGCGTCGAGGCGCCGCGTGGCGTCGGCGAGCGCCTGGTCGCAGATGTCCTGCAACACCTGGTTGACCGTCAGGCGCACGGTGTGGCCAGCTCGTGGCGGCTCCGTCAGCATGTCCGGCGTCGCAAAGCGCCGCCCGTTGGCCGCCTTCAGTGTTTGCGCGCGTCCCGACTCCCCGCGCAGCAGAGAATCGAGAAGGAGTTCGAGCCCCTCGATCCCCTCCCCTTCCGGGCTCACGCGTCCGAGGAGTTCACGCGCTCCTTCCGACTGCACGTACACGCGCTACCCAGCCGCCGCCGTTCGCACGCCCGGCATCTGGCGAATCGCGACGACGTCGGACGGCTGGAAGCGCTCGCGCAGATCGTACCATTTCCGCTTGCGATCGAGCACCGGGCGCGCCCGGTTGGGCGGCACGCCGACCTTGAGCAACGCCCGATACAGCCCCCGCCGGTCCTTCATCACGTCCAGCGCGAAGCTGAGCCTGATCAATTCGCGGCTGCGGGCGAGCGTGACCCCCGTGGCGTCTTCGATCGCCCCGCGCGGCGCGGGGAGCGAGGCCTCCGCCGTATGCTGGTTGACGGCCCGCCGCGCCCACTGGTCGTGCTCCAGCAGTTGTACCTGGGCCGCCTTGACGACGAGGACGAGAGCGAAGGCGACCAGCACGCCGTAGACGATCGTGATCCGGAGTGAGGGCTTCATGCGTCAGTCCTTCTGCCGGGGCTCTGGCATCGGGAGCCGGATGATCTGCTCATCGCGGGCCTGCTTCATCCCAAGACGCGCCTCCACCACGGGCCCCAGCCGCATGATGCTCGACGCGCCGCTGATGTCGTTGACCAGTTGCGCGCGCTCGGCCTCGAGTTCCTTCGCCTGTCCCTCGAGCTGCCGCATCTCCACCGCCCGGCGATAGCCGACGGTCCGGCGCCAGACGACCCCCGTCATCACGACGACGAAGGCGCCAAGGGCGATCGCGACCCGCACGCGCCCACGGCGCGCTACGCCGCGCTTTGCCATGCCCGGAGTCGCGCGCTGCGCGCGCGCGCGTTGAGTGCCACCTCATCCTCGGCGGCGGTGATGGCCCGGCGGGTGAGCAGCGTGCCTAACGCCTCACCGCCGCAGGTGCACATCGGCTGGCGCGGCGGGCAGGTGCAGGACGTGCTCCACTCCCGGAACGCGTGCTTGACGAGGCGATCCTCACCGGAGTGGTAGGCGATGATGGCCAGGATCCCGCCTGGGTTGAGGTGCCCGCGCAGGACCGGGAGCGCGCGCTCGAGCCCGGAAAGCTCGTGGTTCACCGCGATGCGCACCGCCTGGAAGAGCCGGGCGAAATCGGCCGGACCGGAGGTCGGGCCGAGCGCGCCGCGAATGGCGCCCACGAAGTCGTCGCTGGTGACGAAGGGGCGGTTCTCTCGCCTGCGTCCGACCTCGCGCGCCAGGCGTGGCGCGCGACGCTCGTCACCATACTCGCGGAACACCCACGCCAACTCACTCTCCGGCGCCGTGTTCAGGAATTCGGCTGCCGTGGACGTGGCATCCTCGCCCATGCGCATGTCGAGGATCGCGCCCGGGCGGAAGGTAAAACCGCGGCGCTCGTCGTCGAGCTGGTGCGAAGAGACGCCCAGGTCGAGGAGGATGGCGTCGAATCGCGCCGCCGCCAGCTCGGGATTGACATCGAGATCGGCGTAGTTCCCCTGAAACACCGCGAGGCGACCGTCCACGAGGTACGGCGCCAGGCGCTGGCGTGCCTCACGGACGGCGGCTGGATCGCGATCGATGCCGGTCACCCGCACGCCTCGCTCGAGCAGCGCCAACGTATGGCCGCCGCCGCCGAGCGTGCCGTCGAGGACGTGCCGTGCGTTGCCTAACAACTCAGCAACCTCGCGCGCGAGAACCGGCGCATGGTAGGCGCTCTCCCAGGACATGCGGCCGGTGGATGGACGCGTCATACTAGCCGTGCCTTGAAGGATGCGTCAAGTACAAGTGCCTAACGGATTTATGCACATCGCGTACATTGCCCAGCGACACGTCGCGAAGGCAGACAAGCACGCGGGAGCGCGGCGACTCGGGCGGCCGCCGGACGCCGCGGTCATCGCGACGCACGGCGCCGGGCGCAGCGCGCGTGCAGCGGATGGCGAGAAGCGAGAAGCCCGTCACCGGCGCGCGGTGACGGGCTTCGCAGTGCCTCGAGAATGAGGAGGCGCTTACTTGCAGTACGCCTTCTCCATCTGGCCTTGGTACTGGGCCAGCTGCATCATCCCCTCGAGCAGCGTCTTGGACTGGTCGGGGAAGGCGGACGCACCCTTCGGCAGGTTGATCTGTGCCTCGGTCAGGTAGCCGCCCACTTCCTTCGTCTTGTCGCAGCTCTTGCTGGCGTTGGCATCCTGCAGGAGGTTCTGCGCGAGCAGGAGGTTGAAGACCCCCTTGAGGAAGAAGGTCGGCGCCGACGGATTCGCCTTCTCGGCGAAGTCGAGGACGGCCAGCCCCTTCTTGGCCTCGTCGGGATTCTTGGACGTGGCGTAGGCCTGGCGAATGCGATTGGCGACGGTGTTCGCCATGCCGGCCACCGTTGCCTTGTCGTCGCCGGCGGCGAGGGACGCCTCGAGCGCGGGCACGACGCTATCGAGCTGGTTCATTTCGACGAACGTCTGGGCGATCATCATGTTCGCTCCCTCGGCCTTGGGGTCGAGCGCGAGCGCCTTGCGCAGGGCGACGAGCGCCTGCGGGGCCTGCCCCGCCTGGCGGGCGAGCTGTCCCTGCAGCATCCACAGCGCGGCGTTGTTGGCGAACTTCGCCGTTCCGCGCGCCGCGGCTTCGGCGGCCTTGGCGGTGTCACCCGACAGGAGGTACGCCGACGCGATGCGCGTAAAGAAGCTGGTGTCCGCCGCCGCGGTGTCGGCCTTGACCATTTCCTCGCCGATCCCGACCGCCTGCTTGTATTCACGCAGCGCCAGATAGATGCGCCACTGGAGACGGATGAGCGACGGATCGCCCGGGTTCTGCTTCACCGCCTCGTCGATGATCGGGCGCGCGACTTCGGGCTTGCCGCTGGCGGCAATGATGTTCACGACCGACTCGGTGAGGCGGGCGTTGGTCGGGTCGAGCGCGAGGAGCGTGGTGAGCGACTTGATCTGCTGCTCATCCATCTTCTTCTCGCCGTAGGCATCGGAGACGAGCGCGAGGGCGCGCTTGTTCTGCGGGTGCAGGCGAATGACGTCCTCGGAATACTTGATGATCGAGTCCGCCCCCCACTTCTGCGAGTTGGCGATCTCGAGGAGGCAGACGCGCGACATCACGGAGTTGGGGTAGTCCTTGATTCCCTTGTTGGCGTCGGCGATCGCCTCGGCGTACTTGCTCTGCCGGGCGTCGAGCGTGCACTTCTTGACATCGTCGAGCGGCTTGCGCGCATCCTCGATGGCCTTCGACACGCCCTTGGCAATGTCGCCCATCTTGGCGCCCGACACCTTGGGGAGCGGCTGCACCATCCCGTCACCACGGACGAGAAGGAGATAGCCGTCGAAGTCGTAGCCGGCCGCCGTCTTGGTGACCGTCCCCTCGACGTACTCCTCGGCACGAATGAGGTTCGCCAACTGCTTGGCGTCATTGGAATTGAGCGGCTCGGTCTTGGAGTAGCCCGACTGCTCGAGCGCGTTGTCGATGTCGCTCTTGGGGATGATCCAGAGCGTGCGCATCATGAAGTCGCCGCCCATGCGCTCGCGGACCTGATCCGCCAGCTGCGCCCCGAGATTGCGCTCGGAGCTCCGGAGTACGGGAACCATGAAGCGCGGGCCAGGCGTCTGGCCACGCTGCAACGTCTGCTGCTGGGCGCCGAGTTCCGACACGGAACCCTGTAGCGCGAGCCCAACGAGGAAAGCCGCAACGATGCGACCGGGGCGCTGCCGAGCCTTCACGTTCATGTCCTCCAACGGGTTGTTCATTGCATACACCTCCCCGAAAGTCGGGGTCCGCGAAACGCTGCTCGAATGGGCGAAGAGGGACTCGAACCCCCGACATCCTGCGTGTAAGGCAGGCGCTCTAACCAACTGAGCTATTCGCCCGCCGTCGGCGAGTGCTACTTGAGGATGGCGATCGGCACCAGCACGCAGTAGCCGATCACGAGAAGGATGGGTGCGATCGTCTCGCCACCCCGCCAGAGATCGACGAAGCCGGCGAGAATTGTGACCAGGGCGATCCCCCAAAACAAAAGTGGCCGCGAACGCGGCGACGGGCTGGGTTGTGCCATAGGAGCGGAAGGATACGGGCGCCCAACAGTAGGTGTCAAGCGAATATCTCTGCGGTGCTTACGCTTAATCATCCTGCAATGTTGATCCTTCCGCCGACGGTCGCGATGAGGGCGTCTCGGGGGGGTGAGCAGGGGGGGAGGCCGGGGATTCCGCGCCGCGCGCTCGCGCCGGCTCGTCGGGCGAGGGGGGCTCCGTCGGGAGGGGCGAAAGCTGCAGGAGGAGCCGCTCTATGGTACCTTCGCGCTCCCGTCGCTCGGCCTCCGCATCCGCAGCCAGCATGGCGGCGAGACGTGCCTTGTCGCGTCGCCGGCGAATTACATAGAAGGGCCCCGCGACGAAGACCATGAGGAGGGCCGCGATCGTCACGTCGGCGAAGAGCGCCAGCCCCCCGTACCGACGACGCGTGCGATCGCGGAATCGCTTCTCG
>DAIESF010000209.1 GCA_027346425.1 Gemmatimonadota bacterium
ACCATGTTCCGATCGTGATCACCGGCTTCGAGCCACTCGACGTGCTGGAGGGGATCCGGCGTACGGTGCGCCAGCTTGAAGGGGGCGAGGGGCGAGTGGAGAACGCCTATGAGCGCGTCGTCACCTTCGACGGCAACCGGCCGGCGCAGGCGCTGCTCGATGAGGTCTTCGAGGTGACCGACCGCGCCTGGCGCGGGATCGGGACGATCCCCCAGAGCGGATGGCGGCTGTCGGACGCGTATCGCGACTTCGACGCCGAGCCGCGCTTCGACGTGGGGAACATCAACACGGTGGAGTCGTCGCTGTGCCACGCCGGCGAGGTGCTCCAGGGCTCCATCAAGCCCAACCAGTGTCCTGCCTTCGGCAAGGAGTGCACCCCCCGCACCCCGTTAGGCGCGACGATGGTGTCGAGTGAAGGCGCCTGCGCCGCGTACTACAATTACGGACGCTTCGTGACGCTCGCCCGCGCGAGCGCCTAGCGCACGGTCTCCCCGATCCGTCGGGAGCCCGGTGCCGCCGGCGCCCCCCCCCGTCTCCCGTCTCCCGTCCGTCTGCCTGTGTCCGCCTCGATCGACACCAACAGCTGGTCCTGCCCGCTCCCGCTGAAGGACTATCCCGCCATCGTCCTCGGCCACGGCGGAGGGGGACAGCTCACGGCGGAACTCGTCGAGCACCTCTTCAAGCCGGCGTTCAGCAATCCGGCGTTGGACCGCATGAGCGACTCGGCGGTCCTCACCCTCCCCGCCGGTCGCATCGCCTACTCCACCGATTCCTTCGTGGTCCGTCCCCTCTTCTTCCCGGGGGGGAGCATCGGCGGGCTGGCGGTGAATGGGACGGTGAATGACGTCGCGATGAGCGGGGCCACTCCCCTCTTCATGAGCGCCGGCTTCATCATCGAGGAGGGGTTCCCCATGGAGTCGCTGGCGCGCATCATCGACGATATGGCCGCCGCGGCGCGCGCCGCCGGCGTCAGCATCGTCACCGGCGACACCAAGGTCGTGGAGCGCGGGAAGGGGGACGGTCTCTACATCAACACCTCCGGCGTCGGCATCATCCCCGACGGCGTCGCCATCGCCCCGCAGCAGGCCCGTCCGGGCGATGTGGTCCTCCTGAGCGGGACGCTCGGCGACCACGGGATGGCGATCATGAGCGTGCGGGAAGGGCTCCAGTTCGAGACGACGATCGTGAGCGACTGTGCCGCGCTCCACACCATGGTGCGCGACCTCCTCGCCGCCGCCCCAGGCGTGCACGTCCTGCGCGACCCGACGCGCGGCGGGCTGTCGTCGGCGTTGAACGAGATCGCCGCCGAGGCGCGGGTGGGGATCGTCGTGCACGAGGAGCGCATTCCGGTGCGTCCACAGGTGCGCTCGGCGTGCGAGCTCCTTGGCCTCGACCCCTACTTCGTGGCCAACGAGGGGAAGCTTATCGCCATCGTCGAGCGCTCGCAGGGCGAGGCGGCGCTCGCCGCGATGCGCGCGAACCCGTTAGGCGCCCACGCCGCGATCATCGGCGAGGTGACCGACGCCCATCCCGGGATGCTCGTCGAGCGCACCGCCATCGGGGCGAGCCGGGTGATCACGATGCAGATCGGGGAGCAGCTGCCGCGGATCTGCTGATCGTCCCGTCTCGATCTGCTGACCGTCCTGCTGGGGATCTACCGCGGATCTGCTGACCGACATGCCAACCGGTCAGCGATCCTGGCTCCCGGTCCCCGGCGGGCGATCGGTCGTGGAATGCCCCGCGCGCGGCCGCACGAACCGCATCGCCCAGGCCATCGCCACGAAGGCAATTCCAGCGACCCGGATGTTGGCCTGGTCCATCCGCGCACCGTAGGCGAACAGGATCAACCCGATGATCGTCAGCCCGAGCTTGACCTTGGTGAGCGTGCTCATGGCCGTCTCCTCAGGGCGCCGCCGGAAGACCTAACGACGTGGCCTCTGCGTCGGGTACGTCGAGGACCATGCGCAGCATCGCGGTCGAGAAGACCTTTCCCTGCGCGTCGGTCTTGAGCGAGAGCGTCCCGCCGCCGTCGAGCGCGCCGTGCAGGAGGAAATTCAGCGCCTTCAGGTTCGGCAGCTCGTAGCGCTGGACCCCGCCGGTGATCACGCCACGGAAGTGCATGGCGACGCGCTCGACGGTGAGTTCGCGGGCCAGGAGCGGGTACCACTCGGGCTTGAGGGCGATCACGCCCACGTTCGCGGTATCGCCCTTGTCGCCCGAGCGGGCGTGGGCGAGATCGAGGAGCCGCACCCTCATCGGACCACCTCCACCTGCGGGGTGACGACCGTCTTGTCGATCAGCGCCGGCCAGTAGGCGACGATCTCTTCCACCTTCGGGCGACCGGCCGCGAAACCCGTCACGCTCGGCGGGCCGTTCAGAACCATCGGGATCAGCTCGCGCGTGAAGCGCTCGACCATCGCCTTGTCCTGTCCGCGCACCCCAACGCGCAATTGCACCTCGGGGGCATCGGACGGAGCGCCCGCCAGCGGGCCGTGCGTGGCATTCGCCCCGACGAACTCGGTGACGATCGTGTCGAACGTGAGGCCGAGGTATTCGAGACGGCGGCGCAGCACCTGGTCGGCGGCCTTTGCCTTGGCCAAGGCGTCGGGCCAGGCGTAGACCAGCGTCCCCACCGCCTTGTACCCCGCGCGATAGGCGATCGAGACCTTGAGCTTGTCGGTGGGTGGCCGCCCCTTGACCCCGAAGACGCGCACCCGGTTCTCCCCCGCCGGTTCGAGCTGGATCGAGGTGAAGTCGGCGACGACGTCGGGGGTGATGTACGAATGGGGGTCGCCCATCTCGTACACCAGCTGCTCGGTGACGGTTGGGACGTCGATGCGCCCGCCGGTATGGGGGTGCTTGCAGATCTCGAACGTCCCATCGGGGCGGGCGTCGACGATCGGGTAGCCGATGTTCCAGACGTCGGGAATCGTCGCCCAGTCCTTCAGGCAGTTGCCGCCCGAGCACTGCGCGCCGCACTCGATGATGTGACCGGCGATGATCCCGGCCGCCAGCTTGTCCCAGTCGCCCGCCCCCCAGCCGAACTCATAGCGCAGCGGGGCCATGGTCAGCGCCGTGTCGGTGGACCGCCCGGTGACGACGATGTTCGCCCCCTTGCCTAACGCCTCGATGATCGGACCCGACCCGATGTAGGCATTCGCCGAGAGGACACGGTCACGCACGAGCGAGAGCGGCTCGCCGGTGTCCATGTTGGCGAGCGGGTGCCCCTGCGCGATCAGCTCGTCGAGGCGCGGAAGGAGGTCGTCTCCAGTCACCACGCCTAACGCCAGCTTCCCGCGCACCCCTTTCTGGTCGGCGAGGGCAAGGAGGGCGTCGGCACAGGCCCGCGGGTTCACGCCGCCGGCATTGGCGATCACCTTCACCCCGCGCTCCACGATCCCGGGAAGGACCGACTCGATCGCCCCGATGAAGTCGCGCGCGTACCCCATCCGGGGATCGCGCTCCTTCTGCTTCTGGAGGATCGACATCGTGACCTCGGCCAAGTAGTCCAGCATGAGGTAGTCGACGTCGCCCCCCTCGACCTGGCGGCGGGGGGCTTCGAGCCAGTCGCCCCAGAATCCCTGCCCGGATGCGACCCTGACGAGTGACTTCACCGTGCAACCTCCGGTTGCGGCGGAAGGACGAAGGCCCCGATGTGCGGGCCAGGATTGCGCAGCGAGGCGCGGAGGGCGATGGCGAGGACGTCGCGGGTCTCTTCCGGATGGATGATCGCGTCGACGAAACCGCGCGCCGCGGCGAACTTCGCGTCCAGCTGATGCTCGTAGTCGGCGCGCATCTCCTCCACGGCCTGCAGCACCTCCTTGGAGGGAGGCTGTCCCGCCTGCTTCGCCGCCTCGAGCGCGGGACCGTGCACGGCCTGGATCGCCGATTCTCCCTCCATCACGCCCATGCGTCCGGTGGGCCACGAGAAGATGAAATCGGGGTCGAACCCCTGCCCCGCCATGGCGTAGTAGCCCGCCCCCGAGGCGTGGTTCACCGTCAGCACCAACTTGGGGACGCGCGCGCAGGCCATCGCCTCGACGAAGCGTGCCCCGGCGCGGATGATCCCTTCGTGCTCGGCTTCGGCGCCGACCATGAAGCCCGACACGTCCTGAACGAACAGGGGCGGGATCCCCTGGCGGTCGCAACGGTCGATATAGTAGGCCACCTTCTCCGCGCTCTCGGCGTAGAGAATCCCGCCGAAGCGCGGCTTCTCCCCGGGGCGCCCCTTGATGAGTCCGCGCTGGTTGGCGATGACCCCGACGGCGATTCCCTCGATGCGCCCGTCACCGCAGATGATCTCCCTGGCCAGGTGGGGCTGGAACTCGTCGATCGCGCCGTCGTCGAGGATGGCGCGCAAGACCGCATGCATGTCGTAGGACATGCGGTGGTCGGTGGGAAGGAGGTCGTACAGCGCGCCCGCGGCGCCGTGAGCGGAGCGGAGGGGGACGGGCGATGCAAGGGAGGTTCCCTGCGGGACTCGTTCGACGAGTTCACGGATCTTCGTCAGGCACGCGGCGTCGTCGTCCACCGCGTAATGCGCCACCCCGCTGATCTCGGTATGCGTCGAGGCGCCGCCTAACGTTTCGCCATCGATCGTCTGGCCCGTCGCCCCCTTCACGAGGTTGGGACCTCCGAGCCCCATGAACGAGCTCCCCTTCACCATCAGGATGACGTCGCTCAGCGCGGGGAGATACGCCCCACCGGCGATGCACGGCCCCATCACGGCCGCGATCTGGGGAACCCGCAGGTACCGGCGCATGATCGAGTTGTAGTAGAAGAGACGCGCGGCGCCGTACTGCCCGGGAAACACGCCCCCCTGGTACGGAAGGTTCACCCCCGCCGAGTCGACGAGGTAGATGATCGGGATGCGGCAGCGCATCGCGATCTCCTGGGCGCGCAGCATCTTCTTGATCGTCTCCGGCCACCACGAGCCCGCCTTGACCGTGGCATCGTTCGCCACGATCACGACTTCGCGCCCGTGCACCTGGCCGATCCCTGTCACGACGCCAGCCCCGGGGGCTTGTCCCTCGTACTGGTCGTACGCGACGCGCAGCCCGATCTCCACGAACAGCGCGCCAGGATCGCACAACGCCGCGATCCGCTCGCGCGCCGTCAGTTTTCCCTGCTTATGCTGCCGCGCGATCTTCTCGGCGCCACCCCCCGCGCGGAGCGTCCCCTCGAGCTCGCGTACCTCGGCGCTGAGCTCGCGCAGTCGTGAGGTCATGCCGTCGGCTGCTGGGACTGGAACCACCCCTGGATGTACTCGATCAACGCGGTGGTCGGCGTCCCTGGACCGAAGAGCTCGCCGATCCCCAGCGCGCGAAGCGCCGCCATGTCTTCCTTGGGGATGATCCCACCGCCGGTGATCAGGACGTCGTCGCGCCCGGCATCGACCAGGAGCTGCCGCACCCGGGGGAAGAGCGTCATGTGGGCGCCGCTCAGGATCGACAGCCCGATGACGTCGACGTCCTCCTGCACGGCGGCGCTGGCGATCATCTCCGGCGTCTGGTGAAGACCAGTATAGATCACTTCCATCCCGGCATCGCGCAGCGCGGCGGCGACTACCTTCGCGCCACGGTCGTGGCCATCGAGTCCGGGCTTGGCGATCAAGACACGAATCGGACGAGACATATGGTGCTCGGTCGGGGGTCGTAGCGTGGTGGTGCGTGCAGTGAGAGTCCCTGACGCATCTGGTCGCGCGCGTGCTCCAAGCGCAGGGAAAGGTAGCCCCTGCAGAGGGAGGAAGGCACCTCTGTGCTAGCTGTCCTTCCGCGCGACGAGGACCATCTCGCTCGAGGTGCGCCGGAGTGGGCGGTCGTGCCAGCCATCGAAGTCCCGCTCGACGATCAGCCCCGCGGCGGCGCACAGCTCGGCGAGTCGCGTGGCCGTGTACAGGCGGATGCGGTGCTCCCGCTCTCCGTCCACCTTCGGACCCCGGAACGTCGAACGGATCGTCAGCACTCCCGCGAGCGGGTCGAAGGTTCGCTCGTGGGCGACGATCGTCCCATCCTTCGTCGTCCACCAGTCCTTCCCCAGGAACCGCGCCATCACCCCGTCGCGACTCCCGCCGTGCCACACCAGCACCCCCCCGGGCTTCAGCACACGGGCGAACTCGCCGATGGTGCGCGCGTCGTCGGCAGGGAGCGTGAAGAAACCGAACGACGTGAAGAGGTTGAGTACTGCATCGAACCGTCCGGACCATTTCGCCGGGAGGGCGCGCATGTCCCCCTGCGTGTACCGGAGCGTGGTCCCCGTCCCGCGGGCTTTCGCCTTCCGCAGGAGGTCGCGCGAGAAGTCGAGCCCATCGACGTCGTACCCTGCCTCGGCCAGCAGGTGCGCGTGCCGCCCCTGCCCGCACGGAACATCGAGAATCCGCGCCCCGACCGGCAATTCGAGGATCTCGACCATCCGCGCGACTTCGCGGCGGTCCTGCGCCAGGTCGAAGATCGGCTCGTACTCGAGGAGGTACTGCGCGTCGAAGTACGACGCCCACCACTCGTCGTCTCGTTTTCGCTCGCTCAAAAGAACACCGGCTCTCGATACGCCCCGAACACCTCCTCCATCGCCGCCCGGATCTCATAGAGCGTGCAATACGCCCTGGCGCAATCGAGGATGTAGGGAATCATGTTCGCGTCGGACTTCGCCGCTTCGCGCAGCGCCGCCAGTCGCGCCTCCACCAGGGCGTTGTCGCGCGTGGCACGCAGTTGCGCGAGCCGGGCGCGCTGCGTCTCGTCGGCCTCCTTCCCCACCTTGAGGACCGGAATCGCCAGCTCCGGTTCCTCGGTGACGAACTCGTTCACGCCGACCACAAGGCGCCGGCGCTGCTCGATTTCCCACTGCTGGCGCATGGCGCTCTCGGCGATCTTGCGCTGGAACCACCCCTGCTCGATCCCCTTCACCACCCCCCCCTGCTCCTCGATCTGGGCGAAGATCGCCTCCGCCTCGCGCTCGAACTGGTCGGTGAGCGCCTCGACGTAGTACGAGCCGCCGAGCGGGTCACTGACGTTGGGGACACCCGTCTCGTAGGCCAGCACCTGTTGCGTGCGCAGTGCCACCTGGACCGCTGCCTCCGTCGGGAGCGCCAGCGTCTCGTCCATCGAGTTGGTGTGCAGCGACTGCGTCCCTCCCAGCACGGCAGCCATCGCCTGGTAGGCGACGCGCACGATGTTGTTCATCGGCTGCTGGGCCGTGAGTGTGACGCCGGCGGTCTGGCTGTGGAAGCGCAGCATCCACGAGCGCGGGTCCTTGGCTCCGTAGCGCTCCTTGAGGCGCCTGGCCCAGATGCGGCGCGCGGCGCGCAGCTTGGCGATCTCCTCGAAGAAGTCGTTGTGGATGTCGAAGAAGAACGAGAGGCGCGGCGCAAATGCGTCGACGTCGAGCCCGCGTGCCATCCCACGCTCCACGTAGGTAAAGCCGTTGGCGAGGGTGAAGGCGAGCTCCTGCGCGGCCGTCGCCCCTGCCTCGCGGATGTGGTAGCCGCTGATGGAGACGGTATTCCACTTCGGGGTGTTCGTCGCCCCCCATTCGAAGAGGTCGACGATCAGGCGCAACGCCGGCTCGATGGGATAGACCCACGCGTGCTGCGCCATGTACTCCTTGAGAATGTCGTTCTGGACCGTCCCCATCACCTGCTCGGGCCGCACCCCCTGCTTCTCCGCAGCCGCCACGTAAAAGCAGAACAGGATCACCGCCGGTCCGTTGATCGTCATCGAGGTGGAGACCTGGTCGAGCGGGATGCCGTCGAACAGCGTCTCCATGTCGGCGAGTGAGGAGATCGCCACCCCCGTCTTCCCGACTTCACCCTCCGAGCGCGGGTGGTCCGAGTCGTACCCCATCAGCGTCGGGAAGTCGAAGGCGGTGGAGAGCCCCGTCTGCCCGTGCTCGAGGAGGAACTTGAATCGCTGGTTGGTCTCGCGCGCCGTGCCGAAGCCGGCGAACTGACGCATCGTCCACAGGCGCCCGCGATAGCCGGTCGGGTGGATGCCGCGGGTGAACGGATAGTCACCGGGCATCGGGAGCGAGAGCGGATCGCCGTCGAGGACATCGAACACGGTATAGACCGGGTCGACGTCCTTCTCCGAGTTCATGAAGGCGAGGTCGCGCTTCTCGCCACGCTCGTAGCGCGCGCGCCACCGCTCCACCTCGGCGCGGAGGCGCTCGAGTTCGTCCTGCTGCTCGCGGACCGTCTCCGACAGATCGCGCATCGACGTCATGTGCCCGTCCTCGTTAGGATTCCGGCACCGCGCTGCAACAACTCGTCAGCGATGCCAAACGGCGTGCTGCTTCCTGCTTCAACGCCCGGAAGCGACGCCTCGATAAATGCCTGGATTGCCGGATCGCCCCACACCCGGCGCCGCAATCGCTGTTCCGCCACCTCGAGGATCTGCTCCCGCCACCGCGCGCGTCGCCGGCGGGTCAGTTCTCCGCTGGCCCCAAGATAGCGGAAGTGCCGGTCGAGCGCGTCGACCAGCTCGGCAATCCCTTCCCCCTCGGCGGCCACGGTCCGGAGCACCGGCGGGAGCCACTGCTCCTGTTGCTCGCCCTGGGCGGCGATGCGCGCCGCCCTCGCCGGATTGGCGATCGCCCCGAGGTCGACGCCGTGGTGCGCCGGGACATTGCGCAGCCCCATGCCGGAGCGCATCCCCAGCATCAGCTCGATGTCGTTGCGCACGCGGTCGGCGCCGGGACGATCGGCCTTGTTCACGGCGAACAGGTCGGCGATCTCCATCAGCCCCGCCTTGAGCGTCTGGATCGAGTCCCCCGACTCGGGGACGAGGACGACCAGCGTGCTGTCGGCGGCGCGCGCGATGTCGAGTTCGCTCTGCCCGACCCCCACCGTCTCGAGAAGGATGCGGTCGAAGCCGAAGGCATCGAGGACGTCGGCCACCACCCGCGTCGCCGAGGACAGCCCGCCTAACGATCCGCGCGTCGCCAGCGACCGGATGAAGACGCCGGGGTCGAGCGCCACGTCCTCCATGCGGATCCGGTCGCCCAGCAGCGCTCCCCCGGTGAAGGGCGACGTCGGGTCGACGGCGACGATTCCGACCGTCAGCCCTGCCGCGCGATACGCCTTGGTGAGCTGCGTGGTGAGCGTGCTCTTCCCCGCTCCCGGCGGCCCGGTGATCCCGATGCGGCGGGCCCGCCCGATGCGCGGGTGCAACGCAGCCAGCAGGGCGTCGAATCCGTCGGGCTGGTTCTCGACCAGGCTGACGGCGCGCGCCAGCGCCGCCGGCAGGCGGGCATCGAAGCCGGCGAGCAGGCGCTCGACGGCCGGCGAGCGTGGCCCCGCGAGGGCCGACGCGGGGGACGGCGGGGGGGACGGCGGGGGGGGCGAGGCAGTCACGAGACGTTAGGCACGGAGTCGGCGGCGGCAGGCATCGTCACGGGCGCGGATCGCGCGAGGTGTCGGGCGTTGTAGGGGCCACCGGCTCGTCGTGTTCGTCGCGGATGTCGCCCACGAGTTCCTCGAGCAAGTCCTCGAGGGTCACGATCCCCGCCGTCCTGCCGGCATCGTCCCGCACGATGGCCAGGTGCGAGCGACCACGGATCATGCGCGTCAGGAAGTCGTTGCATGGCATCCCGGTGGTCGCGAAGGCGACCGGGCGCAGCCGCGGAAGCGCGTCGCCGCCCATCTCCAGCAAGTCGAAGGCGTGCAGCATCCCCACCACATGGTCGAGCGAGTCGCGGTAGATGGGGACGCGGCTGTATCCCGACTGGGCCACCATCCGGGCCACCTCCGCTGGCGCCGTCCCCTCGGCGATCGCGAAGACGTCAGCACGCGGCGTCATGACATCGGCCAGCGTCTTCTCCCCGAACTGCACCACGCCTTCGATGATCGCAATCTCCGTGTGGTCCCCCACTCCCTCCAACTCGCCCTCGCGCAGGAGTTCCTCCAGCGCCTCGGCGTCGCTCGCGTGCTCCTCGGTCGCCTCGCGTCGCGTTTCGCCGGTCAGGCGCCGCACGAGGATGAGGATCGGCCAAAAAAGGAACTCCACCACCCGCAACACGGGTAGGAGGACCGGAATGAAGACGCTCGACCAGCGGCGGGCCACCGCGCGCGGAATGAGCTGCCCCGCCAGGAGCAGTGCGAGCGCATAGCCGACGATCGCGCGCCCCTTGGCGAACGCCCCCCCCGACACCGCGGTCCCGATGAACGTCCCCGCGAGGAAGACCGTCATCGCCACCCCCGTCGTCGCCGCCAGCAGCAACTGCTGCGGTCGCTCGAGGTAGAGCGCCGCGATGCGGGCGCCGCTGAGGCGGCGCTCCACCCAGTGCCGGAGCCAGATCCGGCTCACCGAGCGCACCGCCGTCGCCGCCGCCGTCAGGCAGGCGACGATCACGATCGTCACGATCAGGAGGGCGAGATCGCTCATGACGCGTCCTCGCCGTCCCACTCGGTCGGCTCGGCGGAGGTGAGGCGCTCGAAGTACACGCGGTGCACGCGACGGCGCACGACCCGCTCCACCACCACCCGGAAGCCATGCAGCGTCAGCTCCTCGCCCGCGCGCGGCACCCGCCCGAGCACCTCGTACACCAGCCCGCCTAACGTCGACACCTGCTCGTGCCGCATGTCCACCCCGAGCACCTCCGACACCTCGTCGAGCGTGAGGCGCGCCGACAGCCAGTAGCGATCGTCGCCGTCGCGCTCCACCGGCGGTTCCTCGACGTCGTACTCGTCGCGGATGTCGCCGACGATCTCCTCCAGGACGTCCTCGATCGTGATCATGCCCGCCGTCCCCCCGAACTCATCGGCCACGATGGCGATATGCCGGCCGCTCGACTGGAAGTCGCGCAGCTGCGCGTCGGCCTTCTTGGCCCCGGGAATGAAGACGGCCGGGCGCACGAGCGTCGTCCAGTCGTCGGGCACCTCGTCGGCGACGATCCCGGCCAGCAGGTCCTTCGCGAACAGGATGCCGACGATGTCGTCGATCGTCTCGCGATAGACGGGAATACGGGCGTGTTCCGAACTGCGCACGCGATCGACGACCTCCGACCACGGCGTGTCCCGGTCGATGGCGACCATGTCCA
>DAIESF010000225.1 GCA_027346425.1 Gemmatimonadota bacterium
GTTGGCGGCGGCGGTGACGCCCTTGAGCCACGCCTCGCCCGGATAGCCGGTCTCGAAGCCGACCGACGGCTTCACTACCACGTATCCGTTGGAGGTCAGGAAATTGGCAACGGCGTCGAAGGTATCGTCGAAGAACTCCTCGTAAATGTTGAAGACCGTCGGATAGCGCTTCCCGGCCTGGTAGTCGGACGGCAGGTATACGACGCCGTGGCGCGTAATGCCGTCGGCGTCGGGGTACGAGATGAGGCGCGTCGAGGCGAGCGCCTTGCCTGCCAACTGGCGATTGCCATTGGTGAGGCGGCGCGCATTGCCCATCGCTGCGTCGGCGGCGTACAGGTCAAGTGGGCGATTCCCCTCGCCTGATGAGTACACCAGCACCTCGCCCCGCTTTGCCAGGCGCAGGCCAGCGTACAGTCGCGCGTCCCGCACCAACTCCTGCAGCGTTCGGCGCTCGCAATCGAAGCGCGCGATCCCTCGCTCCCACGCGGTGCGGGAGTTGACGGTGAAGTACAGATACCGCCCGTCCTGGCTCCACGCGGCCGGCGCATAACGAGGGGTGGTCGAAGAGTCGCTGCTGGCCACCACCAGCGCCCGGGGGGACCCGTCGAGCGGGGCGAGCCAGAATCCCTCGCGATTGGAGAGGAGGAGGGCGTCGCCGCGAGGGGACCAGCGTACCACGCTGAATCGCTCGTTGGCCCGCTGGTCGCGCATCGCGGCCGACGTGTCAGCGAGCGCGTCAGCGCCTCCCCGCGCCGTGTCGCCTCCCGCCACCTGCCGCGCGGTGGTCGCGCTCCCCACGCGCTGCACCCAGACACGCCCATCCCTGCTGTAGGCGAACTGCCGTAGGTCGTCGGTCCAGGCAACCGTCGTCCCCTTGAGCGAGGGGAGAAGGGTGAGGGTGGCGTCGCCAGCGCTGCCGCGTGCCATCAGGCGACGCTCGGTCCCGAAAATGACGTCGTAGTCGGTCTTCTGGGTGACGTCGTCTTCCCACGTGACCAGCGAATCGTCGTCACTCACCCGGAAGGCGCTGGTCATCCCGTCGGGGATGAGTTCCCGCGCCGCCCCTGTCGTGGCGTCGAGCGCGTAGATGGCGCGCACATTTCCTTCGCGACGCAGCCGCTCCCATGCCAGGAACGGGTCACGCCCGTCCTGCACGACTACGGGCCCTTGGGTGAGGCGTGCGAACTCGGCGGTGACGCGCGCCTTCCAGCGGTCGCGTCGCAGGGAAAGCACGACCCGGGTCCCATCGCCGGTCCAGCGCAGTTCGCTGTTCTCTGCGACGTACCACCCCGCCGGGACGGGAAGGGTGCGCACACGCCCGGTCTCGCGCTCCCAGATGATGGGGACGAGTTGCTCTCCCCGCTTCGAGAGGATCCCCAGTCGGCGCCCGTCTGGTGCCCACGCCGGGCTGCGTAGCACGCGCCCCTCGGGAAAGACCGGTTGCGCCTCCCCGGTGGCGGTATTGACGCTCAGGAGCCTCGTGACCGATGGGGAGATGTACGAGGGGTCGCCATCGCGCCGGAAATCGGTCCCGAGGGCGTCGCGTCGCGCCGAGGCGAGGATCGCGAGCCACCGCCCGTCGTCGCTGAGGTCGCCCACCGAATGCGTGACAACGTCGAGCAGGTCGCGACCAGTGACAGGGAGTGGGGCGGGGGACTGGGCGTGGAGCCCGGCTGTGGTGCCGAGTGCGAGCGGGAGGGCGAAGAGGACGGCGCGCAGGAGTCGCATGGGGCGCATTGGTCGTCGGCTCGGGGGCGGTGAGTGGAGTCCGTCCGGCGCCTCCGAGCGCCGAGTTCGTTGCGCCTGGGGAACCGACCGGCTTTCGGCGCCGGGAATAGGCACTGGTCTGACCACGTACGTCAACCCACGCGTGTTTGGTGGACCGCGTCAAGTCTCGACAGGACAATCGTTAAGTCCGTACGGGATTCTTGACTCTTAGAGCGCACACATCGAGGTTTTGCCACCCGCAGAAATGTGTCACAAAGCGTGCACGGTACGGTGACGAGCCGTACATCGGGTTCGCCTCACCAGTCGAGACGACCGTCATCTGCGGGGGTCTTTCAACTTGCCCCCTTCAACGGGAGGTTTTTGTGCGAAGGTTCTTTGTCCTTGCAGCAGCACTGCTCGCGACGTTCGCCATGCCGGC
Organism: Gemmatimonadota bacterium; assembly: GCA_027346425.1. Taxonomy (GTDB): domain Bacteria; phylum Gemmatimonadota; class Gemmatimonadetes; order Gemmatimonadales; family Gemmatimonadaceae; genus SCN-70-22. The sequence continues at coordinate 2,147 of DAIESF010000225.1, forward strand.
GAGCGCGCGGGCGCAAACGCGTGAGGTCACCGGGCGTGTGACCGTCGCCGGCACTGGCGCGCCGCTTCAGGATGCCATCGTCGGGACGGTCGGCTCCGTTGGTGGCGCGCGCACGAACGAGCGGGGCGAGTATCGCCTCCGCGTTCCGTCGGGCGACGTGTCCGTACAGGTCCGCGCGATCGGCTACAAGCGCCAGACGGTGCGCGTGTCGGCGTCGCAGACCACGGCTGACTTCTCGCTCGAGAAGGACGTGCTTCAGATCGAAGGCGTGACGATCACCGGCGCCGCGACGACGATCGAAAAGAAGAACGCCGCCACGGCGGTGTCGACCGTGAACTCCGAGGAACTCGCCCGCGTCCCGGCCCCGGCGCTCGAGAGCGCGCTGCAGGGCAAGGTGGTGGGTGCCAGCATCAACATGAACAACGGCGCCCCAGGCGGCGGCGGCCAGGTGCAGATCCGTGGCGCCTCGTCGCTCATCGCCAACTCGCAGCCGCTGTTCGTCGTTGACGGCGTCATCATCTCCAACGCGGTTCGCTCGAACCGCATGGCGGTGGTCACCGGCTCGCTCAACGCCGGCGAAGAGAACGGGACCAACCGTCTCGCCGACATCAACCCGAACGACATCGAGAACATCGAAGTCCTCAAGGGGGCGGCCGCCAGCGCCATCTATGGCTCGCAGGCCACCAACGGCGTCGTGGTCATCACGACCAAGCGTGGCTCGGCGACCGCGCCGCGCGTGAACTTCACGCAGCGTGTCGGGACCTTCCAGGCGCAGCGTCTCCTGGGCTCGCGCAAGTTCCAGACGCTGGACCAGGTGAAGGCGCTCGGCCTCGGCGCCGAAGCGACCGCCGCCGCCACCACTGCCTGCAACCCGAAGTGTCCGTACTTCGACTACCAGGGTGAGCTCTACGGCCAAGTCGATCCGTCGTTCGAGAGCGTCATCAGCCTGACCGGCGGCGTGAACAACACGCGCTACTTCTTCTCCGGGATGGACCGTCAGGAAGCGGGCGTCATCAACAACACCGGTGCCCGTCGCCAGTCGCTCCGCGCCAACCTCGATCAGGCGATCGGGAGCAAGATCACCGTCAGCCTCGGCGCCAACCTCCTGCGCTCGTTCTCGCAGCGCGGCATTTCGAACAACGACAACGCGCTGTCGTCGCCGATCTATGCGTTCGGCTACACGCCGGCCATCGTCGATCTGCGCCAGAAGGACGCCGCGGGACGCTTCATCCTGAACCCGTTCCCGGCCACGCGGAACACGTCCAATCCGTTCCAGACGATGGAACTGCTGCTCAACAACGAGGACGTGTATCGCCAGATCTTCTCCAGCCGCGTGAACTACGCCGCGCTGTCTTCGGCGACGAACAACGTCAACTTCGCGCTGCAGGCGGGGGCCGACCGGTTCTCGAACGAGAACTACCTGTATGCGCCGCAGGAGTTGCAGTTCCAGCGTGCGGGGACGGTGCAGGGCGGGCAGTTCCCGGGAACGATCATTCAGGGGAACGGGACCAACCTGTTCTCCAACGTCACCGCATCGGGGACGTGGAACAACAGCACGTTCTCGTGGATGAATGCCACGACCTCGGCGGGGCTGCAGTATGAGAGCCGCAACACCAACGACTACAACCTCGTCGGGCGCGGTCTTGGCCCGGCGCAGAAGAACGCCGCTGGCGCCGCCAACACGTCGGTGTCGCAGGGGCAGACCCTCGTCCTGAACCAGGCCTTCTTCGCGCAGGAGGAGTTCCTGATGTTCAACGAGCGCCTGTACCTGTCGGGCGCCGTGCGCGGTGAGCGTTCGAGCGTGAACGCCGACCGCAAGAAGATCTTCTACTTCCCGCGCATCAGCGGGTCGTATCGCTTCGTGGCCCCGATCAATGGCGTCACCGAGGTCAAGGTGCGCGCAGCGTACGGCGAGTCGGGCAACCAGCCCAACTTCGGCGAGCGCGACCTCACGCTGGCGAACCAGGGGCTCATCGGTGGCCTCGCCGGATACGGGGTTCCGGCTACGATCGGTAACGTGTCGGTGAAGCCCGAGCGCCTGAAGGAAATCGAGTATGGTGTGGACGCCGGCTTCCTCAGCGATCGCGTTCGCCTCGAGGCGACGTACTACAACCGCAACATCGTCGACCTCCTCGTGCGCCCGACGCTGGCCCCTTCGACCGGTATCACGACGACGACGGTCAACGGCGGCGAGATGAGGGCGACGGGCGTCGAGCTCGGCGTCACGACGGTTCCGATGCAGACGAGCAACTTCCAGTGGACTTCGCGTGCCACGTGGTACCAGAACAAGGCCGAGATCACTTCGTTCCCCGAAGGGGTGAAGCCGTTCCGCGACAACACCGCGGCCCGCGGCTTCGGTAACGCCTACGGGCAGCTCTTCTACACCCCGGGCCACACCGTCTCCACCATCTGGGGGAACGGGCTCGTGAACGGCGTGCAGACGACGCAGGTTCCGCTGGCCGACGCCAACCCGAAGTATGTGATGTCGTTCTCAAACGACTTCAACTACAAGCGGTTCAACGTCAACATGCTCATCGACTACCGCCGCGGCGGCACGTTGTCGAACATGACGAAGAACCTGTACGACGAAGGCGGCAACTCGTGGGACTACGACGACAAGTCGCCCGAGGCGGGGGTCCCGCTCGGCGAGTGGCGCTACAGCACCTGGAACGGTTGGCGCAACACCGCTGTGTATCTCGAGGATGGTTCCTACACCAAGATCCGCGAGATCAACGTCTCGTACGACCTGCCGCAGAGCTGGTGGTCGGTGGTGCCGGGGGCTCGCTCGGGGCGCTTCAGCCTCTCCGCGCGTAATCTCTTCATCATCTCGGGCTACAATGGCTTCGATCCCGAAGTGAACAACGGCGGTGCCTACGTCGTGCGCTTCGTCGACCTCGCGCCGTTCCCGCCCACCCGCTCGTTCTTCTTCTCGGTCGATCTCGGCTTCTAACCGATGATGCCCCGATACTTTCAGACTTCAGCGAGCACTCGCTCGATGGGAGATCGTATGCGCATGAGGTCCGTCGCGCTCCTGGGAGCGCTCACGTTCGGGCTCGTCGGCTGCAGCGCCGACAAGCTCAACGTGCCGAACTACAACTCGCCCACGGTCGAAGCGATGGGTAAGGATCCGAACGGGATCCAGCTCCTTGCGACCGGCATTCTCGCGAACGAACGCGGCCAGCTCGCGGGCTACACCCGTGACGTCGGCATCTTCGGCCGCGAGGTGTACAACTACTTCACCACCGACGGTCGCACCGTCTCCAACTACCTGATCGGGCTGGCCAACCCGCAGCGTCTCGACCCGGGGGGATTCGCCTCCGGCAACTGGAGCGGGCGCTTTCAGAACATGAAGAACGCCGTCAACCTGATCGACGCCGCCAACGGGTCGAATCTCACGGCCGCCCAGAAGTTGGCGGTCGCAGGGTGGGCCAAGACCTGGTACGCGCTCGACATCCTGTATCTGGTCGCGACTCGCGACTCGATCGGCACGCCGGTGGAGATTCCTGCTACACCGAGCACGCCGGCGCCGTTCGTTTCGCGCGATTCGGCGTACAAGCGCGCGATCGCGATGCTCGACGAGGCGAAGGCGAACCTGGCGGCCGGGGGAGCGACCTTCCCGTTCGCCATGCACAGCGGCTTCGCTGGCTTCGACACCCCGGCGGGCTTCATCAAGTTCAACCGGGCGCTGGCCGCCAAGGCCAATGTGATCCGCGGGTCGCTGGGGTGCGGGAACGCCTGCTACACCGCGGCCATCACCGCACTCAACGAGTCGTTCATCTCCACTACGCCGACGATGGCGTCGATGAACCTCGGCGTGTATCACATCTATTCCACGGCCACGGGTGACGCGACCAACGCCAACTCGTTCGTGCAGCAAAACTTCATCTATGCGCACGCCCAGGCGGTGAACGTCGCCCAGAAGCAGCCGGACGGCGTGACGGTCGATGACCGCATCGTGCGCAAGATCGTGCAGCTCGCGACGCCGGTCTCTCCGCCGGGCAACCAGAACATCGCGGCGCGGTATCGCTACGAGATCTACCCGAAGCCGAGCTCGCCGGCCCCGATCATCCGCAACGAGGAGCTCCTCCTCCTGCGGGCCGAGGCCAACTGGGCGCTGGGGAACTCCGCCGCGGCGCTGGCCGATCTCAACATCGTGCGCACCACCTCGGGAAAGCTCGCCCCGCTCGCCTCGCTCCCCACGGGGGCGGCCGGACTCGACGCGATCATGTACGAGAAGCATCTGTCGCTCCTGTTCGAGGGGACGCGCTGGGTCGACATGCGCCGTTGGGGGCGCCTGAGCCAACTCCCGATCGACACACCGGGGATGTTCGTCGCCAAGGTGATGCCGATCCCGCAGGGCGAGTGCGATGCACGCCGCCCCATCGGCGCTCCGGCGTCGGTCCTGCCGCGTGGCTGCGAGGGGAACCTCTAGTCCCGTGGCGGTGCGGCACGTGCGATTCGGCACGTGACGTTTCGCAGGTAATGCCGGCGGCCGGTCCCTTCTGGGGCCGGCCGCTCGGCGTTTCCTCCGCGCCTGCGCGGTGAAACGACCCGCTTCGCGCCGCGTACATATTTCATCATGCGCCTCTCCACACTCCCGTCCACGCGCCGGACCTACTGGCACGACAGCCGGGCCCCCCGCTACTCGCTCACTTTCGCCCTCCCGCTCCTCGTACTCTACGAGACGCTGGCGGCGGCCCTGTCGCACGAGGCGAATGGGGTGCGCAACGGCGCGGACGTCCTCCTCAAGTCGGCGTTTCAGAGCGTGCTCGGCGCGCAGGGGCAGCTGGTGTTCGGCGCGCTCCTGGTGGGGACGATGCTCGCGCTCATCGTGCGTGACCGACGGCGGGTGAGCGACGGGCTCAAGGCGGGGACCTTCGTCCTCATGCTGTTCGAGTCGACGCTCCTTGCGGCGGTGTTCGGGACCGTCGTGGGGCTCCTCACCGCGCAGGTGGTCGGGACGATCGCCGGCGGAAGCGTGGGGCTCAGCGCCGGGGCAGCGCTCGACGGGGTGGCGTGGCCCACCGCCCTCATGGTCTCGTTAGGTGCCGGCCTCTACGAGGAACTCCTGTTCCGCGTCATCCTCGTCTCCGCGCTCCTGTGGGGGGCCAAGCGGATCTTCGGCTGGGGGCCGGTGGCGTCGGCGTTCTTCGCGACCATTTCCGGGGCGCTCATCTTTTCCGCTTTTCATTACGTGGGACCGTTCGGCGACCGGCTGCAGCTGGGGAGCTTCGTCTTCCGGACGCTGGCAGGGATCGCCTTCAGCACGCTGTACATCGTGCGAGGGTTCGGCATCACCGCCTGGACCCACGCGCTGTACGACGTGATGCTCCTCGCGACCCGGGTCTAGCAGGCGCGGGCAGGGCGCGAATTCGCGTGGAGCCGCGCGCCGGCGTGGCCGTCGCATTGCGCCTGCCCCGGCGACGGGCGAGGTTCCCGGGAGATCGTCGCGTCATTGGCGGCGGTCACGCCCTCCGACTCCGTCCCTCCCGCCGACCGCCTCCATGCACCAGGACACCATTGCCGTCCACGCCGGCCATGCCCCGGACCCCGTCACCGGCGCCGTCGCCGAGGGGTTGCACCTGTCGACGACGTTCGAGCGCGCCCCCGATGGCTCGTACCCGCACGGGTACATCTATTCGCGCGAGAAGGCCCCCAACCGCAGCGCCCTCGAAGCGGCGCTGGCCGCCCTCGACGGCGGTGAGGACGCCGCGGCCTTCGCCTCGGGGCAGGCGGCGGTCGCCGCAGTGCTCCAGTCGCTTGCCCCCGGCGATCACGTCATCTGCCCCAGCGCCGTCTACTACGGCACCAAGAAGCTGCTCGCCCAGGTCTTCGGGCCGTGGGGGCTGGAATACTCCATCGTCGACACGACCGACCTGGATGCGGTGCGGGCCGCCGTTCGCCGGCGCACGACGCTGGTCTGGATCGAGACGCCGTCGAACCCGACGCTCGCCGTCACCGACATCGCCGGCGTTGCGGGCATCGCCCGCGCCGCGGGCGCCCGCCTCGTGGTGGACAACACCTGGGCCACCGCCGTGGGACAGCGCGCGTTGTCGTTAGGCGCCGACCTCGTGATGTACTCGACCACCAAGTACTACGGTGGCCACTCCGACACCCTCAGCGGCGCCCTCGTCACCGCCAGGCGCGACGAGATGTGGAGCCGTATCCGCCTCATGCAGTCGTCGATCGGTGCCGTCGCCGCTCCCTTCGACTGCTGGCTCGTCCATCGCGGCATCGCCTCGCTCCCCTGCCGCCTGCGGCAGCATACGGAAAGCGCGACCAAGGTCGCCCACTTCCTCGCCGGCCACCCCGCGGTCGAGGCGACGCACTATCCCGGTCTCCCTTCACATCCAGGCCACCACGTCGCGACGCGCCAGATGTCTCTTTTCGGCGGAATGGTCTCCGTCCAGCCCCGCGGAGGCGCCACCGAGGCCCTTGCCGTCGCCGCCCGCCTGCGCATCTTCACCCGCGCCACGTCGTTAGGGGGAGTGGAGAGCCTCGTCGAACACCGCAAGTCGGTCGAGGGGCCCGAATCCCCGACCCCCGACAACCTCCTGCGTCTCAGCGTGGGGTTGGAGGACGCGAACGACCTGATCGAAGATCTGCGGCAGGCCCTCGGGTAACACACCGGGCGCATCGACATCGAGACGCACGGAGCGCGCATGAATTCTGGCAACAAGTCCCAGTTCCTGTATGGATTCGCCGCCTTGGGCCTGAGCATCGCCCTTGGCCTCTTCTCCGTCTCCGGAGCCCTGAAGGATATCCGGCGCGGCAACGAGGAAGTTACCGTCACCGGATCGGCGAAGCGCGCCATTCGTTCCGACTTCGTGGTCTGGCGGGTGAGCGTCGGCGTCCAGTCGTCATCGCTGGCCTCGGCGTCGGACGAACTCACCCGTGGCACCGCGCGCGTGCGTGCGTTCTTCAAGGCCGAAGGCGTCGCCGACTCGCTCATCACGGTCAAGCCGGCCGAGGCGGTCGGAATCTCCGAGACATTGGCCGATGGACGAGAGACCGGGCGCATCATCGCGACGCGACTCACGCAGGCGTTCGAAGTGCGCTCGCACGATGTGGATGGGCTCACCCGCGTCTCGCAGAAGGCCAGTTCGCTCATTGCCGATGGCGTCCCGCTCCAGGCGTCGGCACCGGAATACCTCTACACGAAGCTTGCCGAAATCCGCATCATCCTGCTGGAAGAAGACACCAAGGATGCGAAGCTACGCGCCGAGGCAATCGCCAAGAGCACGGGCGTTCAGGTGGGAGCCGTGCGCGACGCGCGCATGGGGGTCTTCCAGATCACCCCGCGCTATTCCACGGAGGTCAGCGACTACGGGATCAGCGACGTCACGGCGATCGAGAAGGACGTGACGGCGGTGGTGCGGGCGACGTTCCAGCTCAAGTAACGGAAATCGAGAAGACGAGATCGACGTCATGGCGATGACATCTCTGGTGCTGGCGCTGGCTTCGGTGGCTGAGCTGTTGGCGGGCGGGGAGTGCCGTCCTCCCAAGGACGCTCCGGAGGCGAAGCTCCTGGCGTTCTTCGCGGCGCCGATCGCCTTTTCGCCGGCGGGACACGCCGACCGAATGGCGCCGTGGAGTTTCAGGGTGTCGCTCGACGTCACGTACGTCCCGACTCCACCGGCGGACATCCGGCGATCGAGTTATTGCCATCGCAAGAGCGAGAACACCGATTTGTCCCCCGTCTTTCCGCGACCACGACTGGCGGTTGGGCTCCCCGGTGGACTGTACCTCGAGGGGAGCTACCTCCCGCCGGTCACGGTCCTCGACGCGACTCCGAGCCTTGGTTCCGTCGCGCTGGGGTGGTCGCGAACCATCAGGGGCCAGCCGAGGGAAGGTTCCACGTGGATCACCCTCCGCGCCCACGCCACGTTCGGTGAGGTCAGCGGCCCTATTACCTGCTCGGCCGACGCCCTGCAGACAAGCTCGGCGAACCAGCCGTGTTATGGGACGACGCCATCCAACGATCGCTACGAGCCCAACATGGTCGGCGGCGAGGGGATCGTGGGGTGGAGCGGGAGCGGGCGTCTCTCGGCGTACGTGGGCAGCGGCTACACCTCCATCACGCCGCGCTTCCAGGTGCACTTCACCCCGCAGGGAGGGACGCTCGACGACACGCGCGTCCTGCTCGACGACTCGCGGATCTCGGCCTTCGCCGGGGGGCGCTTTCAGCTGACGGGGCGTTCGGCGATCACCGCAGAGCTGTACTCCGTCCCCAAGGACATGACGACCCTTCGCGTCGGCGGTAGCTGGATGCTCCGGACCGCGCCCTAACGACGACCAGGCTTCGCACGACGCGGTGCATCCACATCCTCATGACCGTGGCGCTCGCTGCGACACTCGCCGCTCGCCGCGTGGTGGCGCAGCCCGCCAGGACGACTGGCCCTGCGGCACCGCCGACGCAGGATTACCTGCTGTATGCGGTCGCCGAGTCGGCAGACCAGCTGGCGCTCGTCCGATTCGGCACCAACGAGCGCGGCAAGTCGGTCTCCGTCTTCGACGTGGCGACGGGCGCCGAGGTGGCCCGCATCCCGACCCATACGGGGGAAGTGCATGGCGTGGTCGTATCGCCCGGTTCGCGCCATGCCTTCGCGACCGAGGAAGGGCGCGGCTCCGAGCCAGGGATCCTCGAGGTGTTCGACCTGCGGAGCGTCACCAGTGTTGCCAAGGTCGAGCTCGGTCAGCAGGCGGCCGGGGTCGACTTCTGCCGCATCGAGGCGGTGAAGTAGCTTCTGTGGGGTGGGAATCGCGCCGTCGGCCCCCCGGCCGCAGTGTGCCGGAACGAGGCCGGGCGACGGGTGTAGCCCTTGTGGGATTTTCGCATGGGACGGTCGCACGTGAGGGCGAGGGCGTCGTAGCGGTGTCTCAACACATGGAGAGCGTCCCGTGTCCGCGGGGCGCTTCGTGCACGAGGGAGAGGAGCCGTCTGTGAGAAAGTGGACCTGGATAGCGACAATTGCGCTCGCGGCGTGCGCCGGCGGCGACAAGCCGCCCACGGGAGTGGTCGTCGGCCCGGCGACGTCGGTCAACATCAGCGTCGTCACGTCGACGATGGTTGTGGGGGCGACGCAGCAGCTCTCGGCCAAGCTGTATGACAAGAACGGCAAGCCCGTCACGACGTCCACGGTCACGTGGAGTGTCGCGCCGACGACGGTCGCGAGCATCTCGACTGCGGGGCTCCTGACTGCGGTGGCGCCGGGAACCGCCCGGGTGACCGCCGCATCGGGGAACATCAGCGCCGCGGTTGACGTGGTCATCCATGCCGATCCCTGCACGACGCCGATCAGCATGAGCGTCGGCGAGGTGCGCACCTTCACCGGAGCGACATCGGTCTCCTGCATCACGCTGGCGGCGACGGGCAGTACCAGCGACTACCTGGTCATCGGGGCCAACACGCGTCCGGTGCAGGATGACGTGCTGCAGTACAACGTTAGTCTCCAGTCGATCGCCCCGTCGGTGGCGTCGGCGCTGATCCCGTCGCTGACGTCGGCGGCCGTGCAGTCACAGCTCGACCCCCGCCTCATCCTCGAGGCGCAGGAGGCGCAGCGAGCCGACGCCCTCCACGAGCGCCTGCGGTCCTACGAACAGGCGGCGGTCGCCCCGGTGATCAAGAGGGTGGCCGCCGATCATGCCATGGAGGCGTTTGCCAACGTGTCGCAGTCCGTCTCGCTGGCGGTGATGGCCGTGGGCGACACCGTGACCATTCGCGTCCCGAACCTCAACACGGGAAAGGACATCTGCAAGGACTACATCCCGGTGAAGGCCGTGGTGCGCGCCGTGTCGGCGCGGTCGACCATCATTGAAGACATCGCCACCCCGCTCGGTGGATTCACCGTCAGCGACTACAACGCGATTGCCCAGGAGTTCGACAACGTCATCTTCCCGGCCGACACCTCGTGGTTCGGCGCCGTGACGGACATCAACACCGACGGGCGGGTGACGATCCTCTTCACCCCCGAGGTCAACAAGCTGACGCCCTCGGGGTCGACCGGCTTCACTGCAGGGTTCTTCTTCGGCTCCGACCTCATCAAGAAGTCGGAGTACCCGACCACGAACGAGTGCCGCAACCAGACAAACGAGCAGGAGATCTTCTACGTGCTCACCCCGGATCCCCTGGGGACGTTCAACAACGTGCGTTCGACGTCGACGGTGCGGCAGGGGACGCGTGGCGTCATCGCCCACGAGTTCCAGCACATGATCAACCAGGGGGTCCGGCAGTACAACCCGGCGGTCCAGGCGCTCGAGACCTTCTGGCTCAACGAAGGGATGTCGCACCTGGCGGAGGAAGTCGTCGGTCGCCGGCTCCTCGGCTTCAATGATTTCCAGCGCCTGACGTACTCGCTGGTCAACCCCTCGCCGACGTCGGCCAACGACTACAACGCCTTCTTCCGCCAGAACCTGTCGCGATTCCAGAGGTGGATGGTGCGCCCCGACACCGCGGCTCCGGTCAGCGTGAAGAATCGCGACCAGCTGGCGCCGCGCGGCGCGAGTTGGGCGCTCATCCGTTACGCCATCGACCAGTTCAGCAACGGCGCCGCTCGCGCGTTCACCCGCGCGCTGGCGGCCGGGCCGCAGACCGACGTGGCCAACTTCATGGCCCGAATCCCGGGGACGCAGTTCGACCAGGTGATCACCGGGTGGCTGGTGGCCAACTGGGCGGACGGTCTCAACGTGAATGGACTCGCCCCGCGCTACGGGTACCTGAGCTGGAACATGCGCGATGTGATGACCGCGTCGAATGGCGGGAGCTTCCCGCTCCTCGTGACGCCGCTCCCGGCCACGGTCACCACCCAGGTGCTCTCCAGTTCGGGGAACTACTACCGCCTGACGAGGGCGGGATCGTCCCCCCAGGTGCAACTCAAGTTCCTCGCCCCCGCCGGCGGATCGGTCGCCAGCGACTACGCGACGGTGGCGATCCTTCGGATCCAGTAGCGACCGCGGCAACGTTCCGCAGGTCAGGCGACGAGAAACGGGGAGACCGGCAGCAGACGCCAGTCTCCCCGTTCGTCGTCGTCCCGACGTGTCGCCGGCGCGAGATTCAGGTTTCCCGCAATGCCGTCATCGCCGTCTCCTTGAAGACGTCGCGTCCGCTGAGCATCCCGATGGCCACCGCCATTCCCATCATCGCCAGCGAGATGCCTAACGCCTGAGCGGTCGCGGCGGCGAAGGGACGATTGAAGATGTAGCGCATGATCGCCCACGCGCCGCCGAACGACAGGACGAGCCCGGTCAGGCTTCCCAGCACGCCGAGCATCGTATACTCGGAAATCAGGATGCGCCCGATCTGCGCCCGTGTGGCACCCAGTGTCTTGAGGAGGACCCCCTCGCGCACCCGCTCGCTCCGTGTGGCGGCGACCGCCGAGAAGAGGACCGGGATCCCCATCGCCAGCGAGAAGATCGCGAGGAAGCGGATCGCCAGCGACGCGCGGCGCGAGATCTCCCCCACCGTCTTGCGCACGAGCGAGAGGTCGATGCTGGCCACGTTGGGGAAGCGCCGCACCACCGCGCTCTGGACCAGGGCGCCCTGTTGCTGGTCGCTCGAGGCGGCAAGGAGGACGAAGGTCTTCGGCGCCTTCTCCAGCGTGCGGCTCTGGAAGACAGCGTAGAAGTTCGGCTCGAAGCGCGCCCAGTTCACCGTGCGCACGCTCGTCACCCGCGTGGCGATGCGCACCCCCTGAACGTCCCAGGTGATCACGTCGCCTAACGACACGCCCAGCTCCTCGGCGATGTCCGCTTCCAGCGACACCTCGTCGGCCGGGGCCCCGGCGGCGGGAGGGGTGCTCCCGAACCACTTCCCCGCCGCCAGCACCTCGCCGGTGAAGAGCGTGTCGCGGAACGTCGAGCGATACTCGCGCCGGAGCGCCCACCCGGACGGGCGTCGCTCCTGCCCATTCCCCCCCTCGCCGCGGCGCCGCGCCGGCGACTGCGGGGGCTGCCCCCCCTGCGACACGCTGTCGCCGCCCCGCGGGGGCGCCAACTGGGCGACCGACTTCCCGTTCACCTCGGCGATGCGCATGGTGACGATCGGCGTGCGCTGGATGACCGGGATCCCCGCCGCGCGCACGATCGAATCCACCCCGAGCCCCTGGTCGTCCTGCACGTCGAAGAAGAGCAGGTTCCCCCGCGACGCTTCCTCCGTGATGCGGAGCTGGGCCAGGAGGTTGCTCTGCACCAGGTACAACGTGGTGACGAGGAAGGCGCCGAAGCCTAACGAGAGGACCACCGAGCGCGTCTGGTTGGCCGGGCGGTAGAGGTTGGCGACCCCCTGACGGACGACGTACGGCCAGCGCGCGCTCACCGCGGCGCGCGCCACGCGCGACAGCAATGCGGCGCTCAGCAGCAGGAGGACGAGGACCGCGGCAATGCCCCCGCTGAAGCCGATCACGTCGCGCGGGACGCTGGCCCGCGTGGCCGAGATCCCGACCACGGTGGCGGCGATGACCAGGTTCACCGTCCACAGCGCCCAGTCGATCCCCGGCACGCGCGGCGGGTTCACGTTGCGCCGGATCGCTTGCAGCGGCGAGATGCGCCGCAGCGCGACCAGCGGGCGAAGGGCGAAGGCGAGCGCGATCCACACGCCTAACGCGATCCCGGTCGCGATGGCCGCCGGCTCCAGCTGCACCTGCACGTCGAGCGGCAGGACGTCGGACAGGAGCCCGGGGAGGAGGAACTGGATCCCCACGCCGATCGCGGCGCCGAGTGTCGCCCCGACCAGCCCCATCAGCGCCGCTTGCGTGGCGTAGATCAGGAGGACCTGGCGGCTCGTCGCCCCCACACAGCGCAGCACGGCGACGATGTCGATCTTGCGGGCCACCCAGGCATTCACCCCGCTGGCCACCCCGACGCCCCCCAGGAGGAGGGCGACGATCCCCACGATCCCGAGAAAATTCGCCAGCTGGTCGATGGATTCGGTGAGCGAGAGTTCGCTCTGGGACACGGTGCGGGCGCGCACGCGCGACGAGTCGAGGCGCGGGCGGATCGCTTGCAGCCACTTGCCGGCGTCGGTGCCGGGGGCAAGGCGGGCGAAGGCCTCATACTCGGCGCGGCTGCCGAAGGTGAGGAGCCGGGTGGAGGCAATGTACTTGTCGGCGATGTAGATGCGGGGCCCGATCGCCGCCGCCATCCCCGGATCGCCGGGGACGTTCACCAGGGACCCGGCGATCTCGAACCTGCCATATCCCAGCTGCAACGTGTCGCCGACGGCAACGTCGAGGGCGATGAGCAGCGAGGGGTCGACGAGC